>JAKJEU010000015.1 GCA_022705265.1 Pseudomonadota bacterium
GCCTAATATTCCACATGAAGCCACGAATTATTATGGTGAAACGCACCACATAATCCTCCGATAACATTTTTGTCCTTATCATAAATATAAAATTCCAACTTTTCCGATTTTATTTCTTTGGTCAAATGCTCCGAAAAATTCGAATTATAATCAATTAACATTTGATTTATGATTTCTTTGTTAGTTAGATTTGTTTCTTTTTTTATTTCAAAATTGTCCATTTTTCCCCTTAAAATTTAAGCCAGAGTATAACCATCTTCCAAAGTTATAATAAGTTTTTCATCGGTTATATTTTCAATTTTTTGCCTTAAACGGTAAATGTGAGTTTCCAAAGTATGAGTAGAAATTCCCGAATTATATCCCCAAACTTCTTTTAACAACGACAAGCGGTCGACCGAACTTGGTTTTGATTGGTATAAAAGATTGATTAAACCTGCCTCTTTTTCGGTTAATTTAATTTCCTTGTCGACAAACCTTAACGACCTTGCTTTTGGCATGAAAATAAAATTATTTATCGTCATTGCCCCTTCGAAAGTATGTTCTTCCAAATAAATTGAAGCCCTTGCCCTTATCATCAACGCATCATACGAAAGAGGCTTAACAAAGCGTCAGAAGCGCCAAAGCTTGGTAAACTTTTGCCTCGTCGTTTGCAAATATCGAAATAATCGATTTTTTATACCCTTTTTCACGAATTTTTTCGACCAACTCCAAATCCTCATCAATTATGATTAAATCGATGGAATTGTAATTATAATCTTCGAAAATATTAAACCTTGAAATTCCGTCAAAATCGACTTCAAAATTAAAAAGTTCAATCAAACCGTTTAAAAAAACTTCACTTTCCGTCGCGACAAGAGCTTTTTTCTTCATTTTAAGGATAACCTTTCACCAAAAATTTTTGACCCAACACGAATATAATCAGCACCAAGCATAATTGCTTCTTTAAAATCTGAACTCATGCCCATGCTTAAATTTTCGATATTATGTTTATTTTTCAACACATTCATCATATGAAAATGCACGCTTGGTTCGTCAGTTACAGGAGGAATACACATAAGCCCCGAAATCTTTAACGGACATTCTTTTAAAAAGTTTTCCAAATCCTCTGGGAAAAGTCCTGATTTTTGTTCTTCTTTACCAGTATTTATTTGAGCAAAAAAAGTTTTGTTTTCGATATCTTTTTTGCTTAATTTTTCCGCCAAACTGATACGGTCAACGGTATGAATTACATCAAAAATACTTAATGCTTCGTCGATTTTATTACTTTGCAAGGGACCGATTAAATGTAACCTTAAATCTTTGTATTCTTTTTTAACTTCCGCCCATTTTTCCAACGCTTCACCCACTCTATTTTCGCCAAAATCACGATGACCAAGCTTAATCAACGGCATAATTCTTTCCATTTCGACCGTTTTTGAAACCACGATAAGATTAACTTTCTTTTTTGGTTTATCAATATATCTTAACGCTTTGTTCATTTCATCAATTACGATTTTGTAATTTTCTTCTAACATAAAAAATCCTTATAAAACTTGTATATTTATTAATATCAAGAATAACGAAGAGCTTGAAATTTTTCAAGGCTTTAAAAAACAAAAAAAGAGCGAGGTAATATCCCCGCTCTTTCCTTTATTTTTAGACTTATAATTTCTAAATAAAATTAGAAAGTAAGACCTAAACCAGTAGCAACAACATATGCTTTTTCTTCTGTTTTAACGCCAGAAACTTTTTTAGCTTCTGAAGTTGTGTAACCGAAAGATGCAAATGTGTCAACGCCAGCTGTGATTTCATAGCTACCTGACAACAACAACAAGTCAGTAGTTGTTTCATTTCCTCTTGTGTTACCTTCGTTTTTATCTTTACCATAGATGTATGATAATGATACGCCATAAGGTCCTTGTTCGTAAGCTACGCCAACATCAAATGTTTTGCCTTTTTCAGCCAAAAGACCAGCTTTTGTGTCTTCTTTTTCATATTTGAAAGCAGCGCCGAATGTGAAGCCTTCGTAAGATACAGCAGCACCAATGTTCATAGCATCTGAACCAGCTTTATCTTCAGTATCACGAGCTGTACCGTTGTCAATTCTTGCATAACCAGCATCAGCAGCTACACCGAAAGCACCGAATTTGCCATCATAAGCAACAACAGCTGCATAAGCTGCATCGCCACGATTATCAACATAATCGCCCATTTCTAATGTTGGAGCAGAAGGATTTGTTGCATCAATGCCAGATACATATGCACCCTTTCCGCCACTACCAACTAAATCAGTGTAAGTTGCAGCAAATGTGAAGCCGTAAGCTTTAGGAGAAATGTATGAAATTCCTTTTTGTTTATGCAAACCATTTCTGATGTCTGTTGAAAGACCATCATATGAATTAATGAACAAGCCTACATCTGAATCTTGGAGACCGAGCATACCAACATCTTTTGCGCCTGTGTGCATTTGAACAGAAATACTGTCCATTTTACCAATAACAGCTTTACCAAATGCTGATTCAACATATACGAATGATTGATCTTCTTCAGCTTTGTCTGAGTCTGTGTCGAGTTCAACAACAGCACCGAATTTCAAACCGTTAGCAAGAGCTGTTTCACCAGAAAAAGCGAGTTCGATGTCGCTTACAACTGGCATATGGTTGTAACCATTACCGTTGTCAAAGTTTTTGTTTCCATCAACAAAACCAGTGTACCAGTTAGCATAACCGCCAACATTTAATTTTACAGGAGCTGCGTTTGCTGTTCCTGCGATAAAACCTGCTACTAATAAAGCAGAAGTTCCGAGTAAAAATTTTTTCATTTGTTATTTTTTCCTTCGTCTGATTGTTCTTTTGAATTTTATAGGCAACTTTAAAGTCTTTTTATCGCTGTCTATGTCATTAATTAACCATACAACATTCTTATTTTCAAGTTTTTTTTAACAATTTAATCAATTTTGCACACCTACTGTGTCTTTTTTGCAACAGATATAAACTTTTTATTAACCTTTTAATTATGTCTTTTAATAATATATATATTGTGTTATAAATTTTATTCAATTAATGAAAACTTTTTAAGACGGATTTTAATTATAATGAAAAAATATGTATTATTGGCATTAATATCTTTGATTTTTACTTCTTGTTCCAGCGATAATGTGGAGCACACATACCCTGAAAAAATCGGCAAAAAGAAGTACAGTCGTGATGGAAGCAAAAAAGAAACAGTTTTTGGTGATGGCGGAATTTTAAGCATAATGGACGAGGACGAAAACAAAGGCTCTTCCATCGGTGTGAACAGCTATTTATGGCGTGCGACCTTGGATACCGTTTCTTTTATGCCTATTGCTTCGGCGGATCCTTTTGGTGGGATTGTGATTACCGATTGGTTTTCGATGCCTGAATCCCCTGCTTCTGAATTCAAAATCAATGTGTTTATCATGAGTTCTACTTTACGAGCTGATGGGGTTAAGGTTACTGCTTTTAAACGGGAAAAAGATGGTAAGGAATACAAAAACCTTGCCGTTGATGAGGCAACCGTTCGCAAGATCGAAGATGCAATTTTAACCAAAGCAAGAGAGCTTAGACATTCTGATTTACCTAAAACAAAGTAATGAAACGATATAATTTCAAATTAATCGAAAAAAAACATTGCGAAATTGATGTTTTAAATATGCCCGATATAAATTCCTCTTTCAACCAGAGGAATTTGGCTCTTTATGGAATTGACGCCAATCGTTATGCTTATTTCGAAGGCATTGACAACCCCATGGTCGGTTTGAAATTTTTAAACAAAATTTGGAATTTAGAAGTAAAAGAAATCGAAATTGCCGAGGATTTTGAAAAATCTGTTGAATATTATTTAAACAAACAAAAATTTCACAATGTTATTGCTTTGATACGAACCGTTATTAAAAATGAAAAAGCTTTGCCACGAAAATTGGTTAAAACTTTGTCGCTTATCACTCCTTATATATGTGCCGAGATTATGTCAAATGAACAAAATATTTAAAATTATCGCTTTTATATGCGTTTTATCAGGTTGCGGGTTCAAACCTTTGTATTACAAGGATAACATCGCCCATAACGATATTTTCATTAAACCTATTCCTGATTTTTTGGGTCAACAATTAAGGTTCGAATTAAGGGATAAACTTTCCCCTGCTGGTTTTCCAAAAAATCCTACTTATTATTTGGAAGTAAAGCTTGAAAAAAAACTTCTTGAAAAACAAGCTTTTCGCTCTGATGCGACGGCCACTCGTAACACTATGCAACTTACCGCTAAATTTTCATTAATAAAAGATGGAGAAATCATTTTCAAAGATATCGCTTATTCCCGTTCTTCGTACGATATTTTGAAAAACCCTTATGCGACTTTATCTTCGCAAAAAGACTCGGAAAAAAATATGATTATTTTATTAGCAGAAAAAATAGCATTAAGAGTTGATGTGTTCCTTAAAAATGACGCAAGAAATATAGAGCATGAAAAAGAAAAATGAAGTTTGAAAAACAAGATTTAATCAATTTTATAAATAATCCCAATCCTTCGATTAAGGCTTTTTTGCTTTTTGGATTCGACGAAGGTGCAATTAACGAGGCGGAAAAAGCTTTGGCAAATTCGATTGTGGGGGATTATAACAATGCTTTTTTATGCGATAATTTTGAGGCAAAAGACCTTGATAGCCGTGCTTTTTTAAATTCAATTAACACTTTATCCTTGCTTGGCGAAAGACGGATTTTAAGAATTGATGGAGTTGATAAAAACACCCTCGATTTTGTTAATATCCTTTTGACCGAATACAAAGGCGATACTCTCGTCATTATTAAGCACAATGATTCGATTAAAAAAGGTGATAAACTTTTAAATCTTTTTACCGATAATAAAAATCTTGGCTTTATTTCTTTTTACCCTCCAAGCGAGCAAGATTTAAAGGCTTATATTTTCAATTATTGCAAAAAAAATAACAAAAATATCGATAATGACGCCATAAATTTCATCGCAAGAAATAACGGCTCTGACCATTTGATTTTAAAATCTGAAATCGAAAAACTTGTAACTTATTGTTTTGACAAAGACAATATAACCTTAAAAGATGCTTTGGAAATTATCGAGGATAACAAAGCAAATTCTTTTGACGATTTTATATATGCGACTTTGGGTGGAGATTACAACAAAATCGTAAAGTCTTTGGAAGCCTCATACATGGAAGGCATGAACCCAATTGGCTTAATTCGGATTTTTTATACCCATATTGACAAGATAAAAAATTGCAAAAAATTTATGAACGACGGAATCGATATTAAGCGAGCCTCACAAATGGTGGGGGTTCATTTTTCTTCGGCTCCTTTGTTTAACAAACAAGTCATGAATTACAAAGACCAAGACCTTGATGACATCATAAAAATTCTTTTCGATTTTGATAAAAATTGTAAGCAAAGAAATTTTCCAATCGAAATTGCTTTTGAAAATTGCTTGTTCAAAATTGCTTCCTTAAAAAAGTAAGTGTTGATTAAAGCCGTGCCATATAGTATTTTCTTTAAATATATGTAAAAAACTATTTTGACTTAGTTTTATAAAAAGAAATTATTTAATTGAATTTAAAGAAGAGAAAAAATGTCAGAAACTATTGCTAACTTGATTTTTAAAGAAGACTTACCAACCATTGCTGAAATTGAAGCAAGATACCCAAAAAGACAATTAAAAGAAGGTGCGATTGTAACTCGTGTTGCTCCATCACCTACTGGATTTATGCATGTTGGGACTTTGTATGCTGCGATGATACCTGAGCGACTTGCTCACCAAAGCGAAGGCGTTTTCATTTTAAGAATCGAAGATACTGACAAGAAAAGAGAACTCGAAGGTGCGGCGGAACTTATTTCCTCTTCACTTCTTCATTACGACATCAATTTTGACGAAGGCGTGGTAAACGAAAACAAAGAAATCGGTGAATACGGTCCTTACACTCAATCTTTCAGAGAAAAGATTTACAAAGCATATATCAAGGAATTGGTTATAAAGGGACATGCTTACCCTTGTTTTTGTTCGGAAGACGAAATTTCCGAAAATGTAAGAATTCAAAATCTTCATAAAATTACCCCAGGATATTATGGAAAATGGGCGAAATGTCGTACTTTGACCGAAAACGAAATCATTGAAAACATCAATGCGGGCAAGCCTTTTGTTATTCGTTACAAATCCCAAGGCGACAAAAACAAAAAAATCAGAGTGGTTGATGTAATCAAGGGGAAAATTGATTTTCCTGAATACAATCTTGATATCGTTATCATGAAATCAGATGGCATTCCAACTTATCACTTTGCTCATTTAATTGACGACCGTTTAATGGGAACCACCTTGGTTTTAAGAGGCGATGAATGGTTATCTTCTCTTCCTTTACATATTCAATTATTCGAACTTATGGGTTGGGAAGCTCCACAATACGGGCATATCGCTCCTATTCAAAAGCTTGACGAAGGTAACAAACGAAAATTAAGCAAAAGAAAAGACCCAGAAGCAAATGTAACTTATTACGACGAACAAGGTTATCCAAAAGACGCTGTAATCGAATATTTGCTTAACCTTGCAAATTCAAATTTCGAAGATTGGAGAAAAGAAAATCCGCTAACTCCTAATAAAGAATTTAAACTGGACTTAGGCAAGCTTAATGTCAGCGGTGCTTTGTTCGATTTCCAAAAACTTGATAACATTGCAAAAAATGTGGTCGGAACTTACGGTGCAGAAAAGCTTTTTGACGAAGGTTTAAATTGGGCTAAAAAATACGACGAAGAACTTGCAAATTTGATGAGCGAAAATTCAGAATATGTAAAAGACATTTTCAGAATCGAACGCGAAAATACTGATAAAGTAAGAAAAGATATCGCAAAATGGTCTGATATCAAAAATGAAATTTTATATTTCTTTGACAACCAATTTAATCCAAACTATGAAATTTTGTCTTCTTATGAAAAACAAGACATTAAAAACATTGTAAACGATTTCATTGTTGGCTTTGACATGGACGATGACAAACAAACTTGGTTCGAAAAGATTAAAGTTTTAACCGATAAAAACGGTTTTTGCTCTAATATGAAGGAATTTAAGAAAAATAAAGAAGCTTATAAAGGAAGTGTTGCTGATGTAACCAAAATTATAAGAATTTTATTAACTGGAAGAGAACAATCTCCTGACATTCATTCGATTATGCAAGTCATGGGAAAAGAGCGGACAGTAAGCCGTCTTTCAAAATTTTAATTTTTTCGTTATACTTTAAAATAATAATTTATTATAATGGGTTTCATGAGATATTTATTTTTGATTTTATTTACTTTTACTTTTTTAAATCAGGCTTTGGCAACAACTCCACCAGGTCTTTTTGACGACGAGGTTAATAAACCCCTTGCTCCGAAAAAGCCTGTACCGCCGAATAAACCTGTGGCTCCACGGGCTAATCCTGCTTTGAAAAAGAAAGTAAAAAAAGACAACGCTCCATCAATTACAATTCCTAAATCTGCTTCACAAAAGGGATTCGTAAAAGATGAAAATGCACCTTTGTTTTTCGAAGATGAAAATCAAAACATTGAAGATGACAGCCTTATCCCAAATATTGAGGTAAGCAACATTATTGATGTCGATAAATTAAAAAGTTATGTCGACAAAGTCATTAATACTGATGATGAAAAAAACGATAATACCGCCGATAAGGATAAAGAAAAAATAAAGCCTGTTGATGAAGTAAAGCTTGAACCAAAGGAAGAAACACCAAAGGTTGAGGTTACCCCTGATTTCCATGTTCCTTCTGATTTAACCAAGGAAGATGAAAAATCTTTTCTTGATAATCTTTTCAGTAACTTTTCAAATGTCAAACCAAAAGACAAAAAATTAGAAGAGTTAAAAGCAAAAGAAGAAGAAAAAAGAAAACAAGAAGAATTGGCTAAAAAACAAAAGGAAGAAGCCGAAAAACAAGCTTTTGAAAAACAACAAGCCGATTTAAAAGCAAAAGAAGAACTTGAAAAACAACAAGCGTTAAAGCCTGTTAAGAAAAAAAGCAAAGAAGATATTTTGGCCGATAAGGTAAGAAGTTTTTCTGTTGCTGGGTTTAATGTTGGAATGAGCCCTAAGGAAGTTTTGGATTTTGCTAAATTGACCGATTTCAAGGTAAAGTTTATCACAAAAGAAATTCCAAAATTCCTTATGTGGCGTTATGAACAAAATTGTAAAAATGAAAAAAAATTCACTTCAAAAGAAATTGATGCTTGCGTTTCTCAAAAATCACAAGCGGACAAGTCTGAATATGTTTCAAAAATAACCTTGGAACATAACGACGGAAGCGAAGATATTACTCTTTTATTCTCAACAAACTTTTCTAAAAACTCTTTGTATAAAATTTCATATGTTACAAAGGGCGATAATTCTTTGGGTTATTCAAACAAAGCTAATTTTATCCGAGACCAAAGAAAACTTGACTTTTTAAGAAGAGTAAGGCAAAGATATGGCGACCCTGATGACCGTGCAAATATGGTTTGGGGCTCTCTTAAAAAAGGTGTTACTTTAAGGGCTTTTATCAAAGGTTTTGATGTCAATGGTAATGTCGTTATCGAAGATTTATCTATACTTGACGATGACTATATAACTATGAAACGAGCAAGTAACAAAATAAAAAGAGAAAATAATTTTAGTTTTTAATTTTTCATAAAAAAGGCAAAAATGTCAGAAAGTTTACAAGATTTGCGTAAAAGCATCGACAATATCGATGAACAAATTCATGAATTGCTTATCAAAAGAGCAACCATAGTTCAAAAAGTTGGCGAATATAAAAAACAAAATAATGCTTCGGTCAAAAACAACATAAGAATTGACCGTGAATGTGATATTTTATCTCGCCTTATCAAAAGACATAAAGGTGATTTTCCACTTGATTCATTAATAAGAATTTGGAGAGAAATCATAAGCGCCTCATTAAGAATTGAAGGAGATTTGAAAATATCAACTCTTAAAATCGATTCATATAAAGATGTCGACCTCCACAAACTTATCCACGAATTTTTTGGCACATATCCAGAAACCGCTCCTCATCCAAGCACTTGGCAAGCCTTAAAACAACTTGACGATGACAATGCAACGGTTTGTGTTATTCCTTTTTCAAACGAAATTGAAAATAATTCCTTTTGGGCGAACCTTTCTTCTAATTTAAAAATCGTTACAAGATTACCTCTTATTAAGGATTTTTCAAAAAGCACTATTGAGGCCTTTGTCGTGTCAAAAGGCGAATATAAAAAAACTTTGAACGATGTTACTTTGATAAAATCAGAAACAAAAAAATCCATGAGCAAGACTTCTTTAAAAGACTTGGTCGTAAAACATGGCTTTGATTTTATTTCTTTCGAAGATGCCTATACCTTTGACAACCGCAACTATAATTTAATCAGTGTTAATGGCTTTATTGATGCTAATGACGAAAAACTTAAAGCAATTATCGAAGAAAACCCACAAATAACTAATATGGAAATAATCGGATGGTATCCTGTGATAAAATAAAAAATATTACCGTTTTTTGCGCAAGCCGTAACGGAAACAATCCCGAATTTGTTAAACAAGGCAATATTTTGGGCGAAATGATCGCAAAACAAAATATGACCTTGATTTACGGTTCATCAAACGATGGTTTAATGGGGGTTATTGCTAATTCTACCTTAAATAATGGCGGAAAAGTTGTTGGAATTAACACCGCTTATTTTGATTATTGCGAACAACCACAACATGTAAATTACGAATATATCTGCCTTGACACTTTGGAAGCAAGACAAAGAGCCTTGATTGATAAAGCTGACGCTTTTGTTATGTTTGCGGGCGGTTTTGGTACTTTGTTTGAATATTATCATGTTATAAATCTTATCAAAATTGGAATAATCGAACCAAAACCTTTGGTCGTTGTGAATATTGATAAATGCTTTGACGAAATTATTGTATCAAACAAAAAACTTGGCGAACTTGGGCTTGCATCTATGGTCGAATTTGAAGAAGTCGTATCTTCGGTTGATGAAATTTTCCCTGCGATTTTACGAAGTCTTGAAAAATGCCAGAATTACCAGAAGTAGAGACAATAAAAACCGCTTTAAACCGTGCTTTAATCGGAAATTCGATTAAGGATGTGAAAATTAATCGTAAGAAAATAAGGCTTCCTATTCCTGATGATTTTTATTTGCTTGCAAAATCCCAAGAAATTTTAACCGTCGAAAGATTGGCAAAATATATCGTTATTTCACTTAAAAACGGTGAAAAAATCGTTATCCATCTTGGAATGAGCGGAAAAATCATCATTTCCAATAATTACGAGGCAAAAAAACACGACCATGTGGTTTTTGAACTTTCTAACGGTACTTTTATAACCTATAACGACGCAAGACGGTTTGGTTTTGTAAGCTTGATGAAATGCCTTGACCTTTCAAAGCTTGGAATTGACGCTTTAAGCGACGAATTTAATGCAAAATATTTAAAAGAAAAAATCAAAACCAAAAACCAATCGATTAAAAAGACTTTGCTTGACCAAGAAGTGGTAGCAGGGCTTGGCAATATCTATGTCATCGAGTCTTTGTTTTTAAGCAAAATCAACCCGTTAAAAAGTGCGAAAGATTTAAGTTCAAAGGAAATTGAATTCTTAATCACCAACATCAAACAAGTATTAAAAAAAGCCATAAAAGCAGGTGGAACAACGCTTAAAGATTACCGCAAAGCCGACGGAAGCCTTGGATATTTTCAAAATGAGCTTTTTATTTATGGAAAAGAAGGCGAAAAATGTCCCGTATGCGAAACCATAATCAAAAGAGTAATTGAAGGTGGTCGTTCTACTTTTTATTGTACTAAATGCCAAAAATAATCTAAAATGAGACACATGAAAAAGATACTTATCACATTATTATTAATATTTTCGCTTCCAATCTCAGCAATGGAAATGAAAGAAGCCGAAGTCGAGGACATTCCGTATGTCAGCGGGTTCGAAGATTTACCCTTAATGGACGGTTTGGTTGAACATGACGAACCTTTGGTATTCGACTCTGTCCATGGGAGCATTGTTCAAACAACTCTTGAAACCGAAACTTTGACTTTTAACGAAATCATAAAATATTATGACGAGGTTTTATTAAGCCTTGGTTGGGTTAAAAAGGGCAAAGGAGTTTATGAGAGGGAAGAAGAAAATCTTACCATCGAAGTGGTCGAAAAAGGCCCACCTTTATTGATAAAATTTGAACTTAATTAAAAAATACTTGACGAATTAAAAAAATAGTATAAATTTACATATACGGTCATTTTATGACTTACTAATCATGGGTCTGTAGCTCAGTTGGTTAGAGCAGGCCGCTCATAACGGTCTGGTCGGGGGTTCAAGTCCCTCCGGACCCACCATAAAAACCCCCTTTGCTTTTTTAAGCTTGGGGGTTTGTTTTTTTGTTGGTTTGGGGTGTTATTTAAAGTTAATCATAATTAAAAATTATAAAAATAATAAGGAATATAAAATGAAATGGAATAGTGTTGAAATAGCTAATTTTATTGTTTCTTTATTTACAGCTATTGGAACTGTTGGTGCTGTAATCTTATCTTTGCATTCAAAAAAGGAAAAGGGTAAAGCTACTCTGTTTTATAACGGTCTTTTGAACGGCAATTATGAAATTATGATTAAAATACAAAATGTTGGCAACAAAAATATTTTTATAGATAAATATCCAGAAATATTTTTAAAGCTTGCTAATAAATGTGAAACAATTCCTCTTGAAAATATTACAAAATCAGATTTTGAAACAGTATTAATTCCACCAAATTATGAAAAAAACATTTTTTATAATGCGAACAAAGTAAACGGTCCTATTATTAATATTATTGCAGAAATGATACAAAATCATAAATGCACCGCAAAACTTTATTCAAAAACTTGTTCAGAAATTGAAATAGAGCTAATAGGAAATAAAATTTCCTAAACCTAACCCCTAACCCTCACATAACTCCTATCATCAAACGAGATGTTGCCTTTGACTATGCCTTTGGTGGATTTGTGGATTTTGTATGCTAGTGGGTCGGATTTTAGGACATATTCCAAATATTCCTCGCTTTTTTCCAAGGTTTCAAACAATTTTGGATAACCGTCCGAGGATAAAATTATTTCTTTTGGATTATTTAATTTATGGATTTTTATGCCTTTTTCATTGATTTTAAAGCCGTCAATCGCTTCATAAACATATTTTGATTGAGATTTAGAATTTTGAAACAAATATTGGCGTTTTAAAAGGGGTAAGATAAATTCGCGACCTGTGTCTTTTTCTTGTAAATCTTCTATCGTCGCACCTTTCATAAGTTCGGTTTCGATGAACATTGACCTCATTTCTGACACCAATAAATCAATCGGTTTTTCGTTGGTGTATGTTACTCCGTCAATTATTGCTTGGCAATCACCGACCAGCCAAAGTTCTTTTAAAGCCACCGAATAAATAATTATCGCAGCAGTTGGCGTTTCATGGCGATTTTCACACAAAAAATCATAAATTCCTTGTTCCTTATAAAACAACGATAAATAATTTGATAAAAATTCAATCGCTTTTACCCCTGTTATATCACGAGGCATATTGGTTAAAGCACTCTTTAAAACTTCGGCTGCAACTTTGCCAGAAGTCTTATCTTCGAAAGAAAATTTACCCTTAGAAGTTGCACCATCAATCACCGCAACAAAATCGTTCGATATGAAAATTTCATCTTCTGATAACTCTACTTTACCGCTTTTTGAATTGATATATGTTTCGATGATTTCCATGTCATTCTCCTTTTTTTAAACTAAGAAAGCCAAGCTATGCCGTATTTAAGCCCGATTAAAACAAGTGCATACCTTAACAGTTTACCCAAAAATATATAAAAAGAAACCTTATAAATATTTGCCTTAAAAAATCCCAAAATATAAGGAATTATATCGCCAACCAAGGGTGTAAAGCTGAAAAACGCACTTATCGTCCCCTTTTCTTCCACGAATTTTTTTACTTTTATCAATCTTTCTTCCGATATTTTCATGTGCTTTTTTGCCCATTCTTCGTCGGTTACTCTTCCAAAATAATAATTCAAAACTCCACCCAAAGAATTCCCAAAAGTCGCAACCGCCAAACAAAAATAAAGGTTAAAATTGGAAACCACCAAGCCTCCCATGACCAATTCCGAGCCTCCTGGCAAAATCGTCGCCGATAAAAAAGCCGAAAGAAATAAACCAACATAGCCAAAGGAAATTAAAAAAGCCTGCATTAAAAAAATCCTATTCGCTTAACAAATCTTGCAATAAATTATTGTGTTTGTTGGAATGGTTTTTGACCAAAATAGTGGTAACTGGGGCTTTTAAA
>JAKJEU010000189.1 GCA_022705265.1 Pseudomonadota bacterium
AATTACGGCGTTTCCTTTCCAATGTTTGCTAAAATCGAGGTAAATGGGGAAAATACTCATCCTTTGTATAAATATTTAAAGGCAAATTCGATTGCCAAGGATTTGGATATGTCTCATGAAATTGGGTCAAAGTTGTTAAGCATTTTGCAAGAGAAATTACCGCAAAATTTACAAAAAAATAATATAAAATGGAATTTTACGAAATTTTTGGTTGATAAAAAGGGTGAAATAGTGGCAAGATTTGAACCTACTTACGAGCCTTTGAGCTTATCGAATATAATAGAGGAATTAATTTAATAAAAATGACGGAAAAAGACGAGCTTTTAAAACTTGATAATCAACTTTGTTTTGCACTTTACAATGCTTCAAAAAATATTACGAAAACATATCAACCTTTGCTTAAAAGGCTTGATTTAACTTATACTCAGTATATTGCTTTACTGGTGTTGTGGGAAAAAGATGAGGTTACATTGTCGGAAATTGGGGCTCGTCTTAATCTTGATTCTGGTACTTTGACGCCTATGTTAAAGGCTATGGAGAGCAAGGATTTATTGTTAAGGAAAAAAGGTGTTGATGATGAACGCAAAATTTTCATTAAATTGACCGAAAAAGGTAAGGCTTTAAAAGAAGAGGCTTTAAAAATACCTCAGGAAATGATGTGCAAAATTAATTTGCCAAAGGATAAAATATTTGCATTAAGAGATTTGATTAATAAATTTAACAGCAAATTATAATATTAAATTCGCCGAAAAAATTGACAAAACTGGGCTTATGCTTTATGATTAAGAAAATAATCGTATTTTTTTAAGGGAGTCCTCATGCCTGTTAATTTGCTTAATGAAAAAGACCTAAACGACTATCTTTTTAAAATTATATACAAAGATGATAAGGAATTCGGGCTTGATATAACGGATTTTAAGGAAATTAATCCTAATTATCTTAATCAAAACAAAGATGCTTTTACAAAGGCTTTGGTTTATCAATGGATGAAGCATAGGTTGAGAAGCCATTTTATGGAAAGTGAAGAAAAGCCTTTTTTAAAACCTGTAACTTATGATGAGAGCCTTCCTAAATGGACAAAAAATGTGATGGAAAGTGGGCAACAAGTTCATTCTTTTGATGCTTCGTTAATTTCTGAGGGTTTTAAACAAGATGTTGAAAAGGTTTCAAAATTTCTTTATTCAAGGGGCGAAGATTACTTGGATAAGATATATAAAAAAGCAAATCAGACAGACGAAAAAAATAATGTAAGGGTAAGGATTGATTATCTTAAAACTTCGAATGAATATGATTCTTTTGATAAGACTTTGCATATGGCCAATAAATGGGAACAGTTGTTGGAAGAAAAAAATAAAGATTTGCGAAAAAACAAAGACTTTCTTAAAAAATCCAATGATGGTGTGGTGCATGAATTTGATTTGTCTGAGGGAATGACCTGTGTAAGGCTTTTAACCTCAGAAGCTCTAAGGTTCGAAGGTGGCTACATGGGGCATTGTTTGAGCAAAGATGAATGGGATAAGCATGTTTTGCGTGGTCAAATCGAAATGTATTCATTAAGGGACAGAAACGGAAAATCTCATGTGACAATTGATGTAAGGCAAGGAAAAGTATATCAATGCAGAGGCAGAGAGGATAAAGCACCTGCGATAAAATATAATAAATATGTTAAAGAATTTTGTGAGACAAAAAAACTTGATGTCGATAGTCCAGAAATGAGAATTGTTGGAGTCGTAAAGGGTGAAGATGGCAAATATCACGATTTGTTTAATATTGATGAAAATGTGAAAATAACTTTGCCAGAGCTTAATATATCGGATAGAGGTTTGAAAAAATTGCCAAACCTTAAAAATGTAACGGTTACAGGGCATTTTAAATGCAATGATAATAATATTAAAAATTTTGAAAATGCACCATATGTTTTGGGCGATATTGATATAAGTTATAATAATGCCGATTCTTTAAAAGGTATTCAAAGCGAGGTTTTTGGTAATTTTATATGTTCAAACAATAATCTTAAAACCTTAGAAGGTGGGCCTTTAAAGGTTAAGGGAGGTTACAGTTGTAAAGAAAATCCAATTAAAGATTTAAAGGGAATTGCCAAAGAAATTGCGGGAGTTGACGGAATTAATTGTGTTAAATGCCGTGATTTAGAAGATATAAGCGATGCTCCAAGCGGGGTTAAAATAAGTTATGAGGGTACTCCTGTTTATGCTTTGAATAATAAGAAAAAGAATCTTTTTAAAGGGTTTGCATTAAAAATGGCAGGAAAATTTAGAAAATAGTTTTTTATTATTGACAAAAAAATTTTTTTCTGTAAAAATTGAATTATAAACAAAGATAATTTAATTTCAAAGGGTGGATAATATGGCAAAAAATGCAGTAAAAGGTTTCGAAAATGCAAAAAACTTTGAAAGTGGTGCAAAAAACGCTCCTGTAAAAGCAAATGAACAACAAAAAGGAAGATTTGCTGATCCAAATGGCAACTTTTATGCTTCGGAAGAGGCTTATAAGACATTAATGGCGCAAAAAATTAAAGAAAGCATGGGTCGTCATTAATATTACTATTTTTTTAAAAAATAGTTGGTTAGAAGAGAGGTCTTTTTATAAGGCCTCTTTTTTGTTTTTTTAGACTTAAATAAAGCCAAAAAAGTTGACAAAAAAGATTTACAGTGATAAAATCAATCCATTAAAAACAAAAAATAAAGGTGAAAATAATGGAAAAAAAATATAATCCTCCTCCAAAAGGAAAAGAAGGCGTTTGGTCAACTATGACATCTTTTAAAGATGGTAAAAAAATTGAAACTCCTTTTTTTATTTCAAAAGAAACTTTAAAGGAATGTTTGAAAACTGTGGAAAGTAAAGACGAGGATAAAAA
>JAKJEU010000016.1 GCA_022705265.1 Pseudomonadota bacterium
GCAATTATCTCTTTTTTATCTTCTTCGTCATTTGTGAAAAGACTTATTTCATTGTACATATCCGTATTTTTTGTTGCGTTTTCCTCTCGCAACTCTCTTAAAGCCTTTGCTTGAATAGCAATTGCTTTATTAGCCACTTCATAATCCTCGGCTGATGGGTCAATCGGAGCAAGAGCCGCTCTTTTCACGATTTCCATCTTATTTACGGTTGCTTTTGGATTATTTCTTACCTCTGATGTATCGATATCAACACTTCCACCAGTTGCATATTTATTGCCATCTGGCCCTTCGACATAGGTATATTTTGGGGCAGAAGCATATTGTCCGCCAACCGTTGCATGAGCTCTTTCATGATTTTTGACTTTTTCATCAGTCTTTTTAAGCTCTTCAACCTTTGCTTTCTCTTCGACCGTCAGTTCTGCATCACTTAAAACCTTTTCTAAACTTGAAAGCTCTTCTTCGGTATTTGGCTGTTCAACCACATTAACCTTTTTATCAGAATTACTATCAACAGAAGATGGTTCTTTACTCTCTGAGACATCTTTTTGACTTGTTTCGTTATTCTCTGTTGTTTCTTGATTATCCTCTGCAACCTCTTCTGTTTGATTTCCAGGATCTTGCTCATCAACAGTTTTATGGACATTATAAATAACATCTCCTGTAATCGCTATTTTCGAAGAAGATGCAGTCTCGGATTTTGAATTATTAATATTTTCTTTATCAATTTCTGATACTTTATTAGAAGAATCGGGAGAATCGGAAAAAGTTATTTCATTGCTTTCTTTTACGGCATAAGAAAGCCCAGCCCCCTTACTATAAGCAGGAGATGCCATGAAATCCGTACTTTTCAAACTCACTTCAAGCATGAAAAAGCTCCCATAACTAATAAAAATATACGATAATTTGGCTGATAATATTATTTTACCACGAAACACGATAATTGGTAATATAAAAATTATTACAATGTTTTACATATTGTATCAAGAATTATTATTATCAAATAATAAATAAATTTTATCGAAAACATCCTTATCATCAAATTTAAGCTCAAAAACTTGCTTTTCATTAACTTTAAAGACTATATAAAAATCTTTTTTTACGAAAAATAAGAAATTGTTGTTAATTACTTTTACGCTAACTTCCTTGATATCTTCCTTTTTATAAAGAAAAACCTTGGATTTTTTTACAATAACAAAAAAACCCTCAAAGAAAAAATAATCTTTTCCTTTTGCTAAATACTCCTCGTTATTCATTTTTTCTTTTAAGTCTTTGGTTATCTTCAAAACTTTATAAAGACGAGTTTTTTTATAATTTTTGAAATAAGAAATATTTTGAGAAAAAACACCTAAAAAAATCAAAAACAAAGAAAAGGACAAAAATAACTTTAACTTTGCCATTTTAAAATCGTAATAAATAATTTCAAGAAAGGTGGAAGGGAATTTCGAAAAGAACTTATCCTCAGTCATAAAATCAATATTTCTGGGGATGATATCTTTTATAACCTGAGAAGCTTCATCATTAATCCTGACTAACCTTGCGATAAGCTTTTCTTTATTTAATTCCCTTCCAATTTTTCTATATGGTGCTTTGATTAATAAAAAACCATCCCCCAATTCAATTATTTTAAAAATAAATTTTGGTTGGTCTTTATATTTGAAATTAATAAGGCTAAAAGCTTTGTTTTTTATCAAATGCCCCGTATCATAAGCGTCTTTTAAATCAATTTTGACGAACTTATGACCTTTGTTAAAAAAATTGTCAGCTTCAAGGATTGTTTTAATCTCGGGAATTTCGAAAAAATAATTTGGAACATTAATGAAGGTTGACATAAAAATATAAAACGAAACAAAACAAACAAGAAAAGATATAACCATCTTTTTCATAATTATTTGCTTTATTAATTTTTCAATTAAATCCGTTTTTTTCATTAAAAAATCCCTCCATAGCCTTAAACTATAAAGGGATTTTTATTTTTTTAAAAGCTTTTTATAAACTAAGCTTCCAAAGCCTTAACGCCTGGTAAAACTTTGCCTTCCATCCATTCTAAGAATGCACCACCAGCAGCAGAGATATAAGAAATATCTTCTTCAACGCCTGCTTTATTCAAAGCAGAAACAGTATCACCACCACCAGCAACAGAAAGAAGTTTTCCTTCTTTTGTAAGACCAGCAACTTCGAAAGCAATCGCATTTGTTCCGCGGTTAAATGGAGTGATTTCAAAAGCTCCAACTGGGCCATTCCAAATCAAAGTTTTGCATGACGCCAATTTAGCAACGATAGCATCAACTGATTTTGAACCGATATCTAAAATCATCATATCTTCTGGAACAGCATCAACCAAAACTTCGCTTGCATCAGCGCCGTCTTTGAATTCAGCAGAAATCAAAGCATCAACTGGGAGAATGATTTCACAACCAGTTTTCTTTGCCTTTTCCATAATAGCCTTAGCAGTATCAGCCATTTCTTTTTCACATAAAGATTTGCCAACAGCAACGCCTTTTGCAAAAAGGAAAGTATTAGCCATACCACCGCCGATTACCAAAACATCAACTTTTTCAACCAAGTTACCGAGCAAGTCGAGTTTAGTAGAAACCTTAGCACCGCCAACGATAGCAGCAACAGGCTTTACAGGAGCACCCAAAGCCTTATCCAAAGCTTGGAGTTCTGCTTGCATAAGTCTTCCTGCGCAATTTGGTTTTAATTTTGCGATACCTTCGGTTGAAGCATGAGCACGGTGAGCGCATGAAAAAGCATCATTTACATAAATATCAACATTTTCAGCTAATTTTTTTGCAAATTCAGCATCATTTTTTTCTTCTTCTGCATAAAATCTTAAATTTTCAAGCATGATTACTTCGCCATTTTTCATAGAAGAAACAGCTGACTTAACTTCGTCACCGATGCAATCATTAACAAATTTCACAGGCTTGCCCAAAGCTTTTTCCAAATCAGCAACCAAGAATTTCAAAGAAAATTCAGGATTCTTTTGTCCTTTTGGTCTTCCAAAGTGAGAAGTAATAACAACCTTAGCACCTTTTTTAGCCAAGTCCATAACAGTTGGAACAAATCTTTCGATTCTTGTTGCATCAGTTACTTTACCGTCTTTTGCAGGAACATTAAGGTCAGCTCTTACAAAAACCACTTTACCATTAAATTCCATATCATCAATTGTTTTAAATTTTGCCATTTATTTTTTCCTAATTTATCAAGTAAAAGGCAGGCGACCTTTTTATTTAAAAAAAGCAACCTGCCCTAAATTTATTTTTTTAAGCTATAAAACAAATTATATTAATTTACCCATAGCAACGGCAGTATCTAACATACGGTTAGAGAAGCCCCATTCGTTATCATACCACATCATAACACGTAAGCAACCATCAGGCATAGCCTTTGTACCGCTTGCATCAAATGTTGATGAATGTGGATCATGAGTAAAGTCAATTGAAACCAAAGGAAGATCATTATAAGCCATAACACCTTTAAGTTCACCTTCTGCATATTTTTTCATAGCAGAGTTTACTTCTTCCTTAGTTACTGTTCTTTCCAAAACAACATTCAAATCCACCAAAGATACATCTGGAGTTGGAACACGAATAGCAGCACCATCAAGTTTACCATTAAGTTCTGGAAGAACCAAACCAATAGCAGCAGCAGCACCAGTTTTTGTAGGAATCATGCTCATAGCAGCAGCACGAGCACGGTACATATCGCTGTGAACTTGGTCTAAGATTCTTTGGTCATTTGTATATGAGTGAATTGTTGTCATATAACCATGTTTAATTCCAAATTCTTTTTGAAGAACATAAGCAACAGGAGCAAGGCAGTTTGTTGTGCATGATGCATTTGAAACAACCAAGTCTTCTTTTGTCAATGTGCCATGGTTAATACCATAAACAATAGTTTTGTCAGCACCAACAGATGGAGCAGAAACCAAAACTCTTTTAGCACCAGCATTAAGATGTACAACAGCTTTTTCTTTTGCTGTGAAAATACCTGTACATTCCATAACGATATCAACTCCTAATTCTTTCCAAGGGAGTTTTGAAGGGTCTTTTTCTGATAAAACCTTAATTTTGTGGTTACCAGCAACAATGCAATCACCTTCAACCTTGATATCTTCTTTAAAAATACCATGAATTGAATCATATTTCAAAAGATGAGCATTTGCCTTTGCATCACTTAAATCATTGATTGCAACGAATTCTAAATCTGTTCTTTTAGCTTCTAAAAAAGCACGGTATACAAGACGACCAATACGACCGAAACCACTGATTGCTACACGAACTGTCATTTTTTTCTCCTTAAAATGTTATTTAATTAAAAAGTTATTGTTCGTTGTTGTTTTTATCACAAAATGAGTTAAACTGCAAAGGATAAAATGAATCTTATTTTGATTTTGAATTAGGAAATGTAGTTATGAGTGAAGAAAAAAGTTTTGAAGCAACCATTACCGAGCTTGAAAAAATTATAAAAGAGCTTGAATCAGGTCAAGTACCTCTTGAAAAGGCCGTTGAATATTATGAAAAAGGCGTAAAATTAAAACAAACTTGTGAAAATATATTAAATAATGCAAGAATGAAAATTTCTAAGGTCGAAACTTTGGAAAACGGCGAATTGAAAATAACTGAATAAAAGACGGCGCATAAAATCATGAAAGAAACAGCAATAAAAGTATCAGAAAAATTAAAAACGCTTTTGCCAGATTACGAAAGCAAAGGTAAAATTCTTTTTGATGCTATGAAATATTCCACTGAAAGCGGAAAAAGATTAAGACCTTTTCTTTTAATCGAATCGGCAAAATTATTTGATATTGAAGAAGACCAATCTTTATCCGTTGCTTGTGCTTTGGAAATGATTCATTGCTTTTCTTTAATCCATGACGATTTGCCCGCCATTGACAACGATGATTTAAGACGAGGAAGACCAACTTGTCACAAAAAATTTGATGAACCCACCGCAATTTTGGCTGGTGATGGGCTTCTTGCTTTGGCTTTCAAAGTTATCAACGAAAATGACGAAATCAAACCAAATATTCGTTCGAAATTATCGCTTTTACTTGCCGAAAGTACTTTTGAAATGATTGAAGGCGAATTCATTGATATTTTGGCTGACAAAGGTCATAAATTTTCTTTGGAAGAAGTCATTAATATGCAAAACCTTAAAACTGGTGCTTTGATTGCTTATGCGACCAAGGCGGGTGGTATTTTGGGTGATGCCAATGAAAAAGAAATGAAAGCTTTGGAAAAATACGGACTTAACCTTGGGCTTGCTTTTCAAATTGCCGACGACATTTTAGATGTTGAAGGAGATCCTTTAAAAGTTGGTAAAAAATTAAGAAAAGACAATAATAAAGCAACCTTTGTTTCTTTGTTAGGGCTTGACGAAGCTAAGAAAAAAGCAACCGAATTGATTGATGAAGCCATAAATGAGCTCTTGGTTTTTAATGGCAAAGGTGGTAAGCTTGAAGAACTTGCAAAATTTGTTATAGAGCGCGACAAATGACATTAGAAAAAGTAAATAATCCAAACGAATTAAAACAATTATCTGTAAAAGAATTACCAAATCTTTCACAGGACATAAGAGACGAAATCATCACCACCGTTTCAAATAACGGAGGACATCTTGGTTCCTCATTAGGTGCGGTAGAGCTTGCGATTGCTCTTCATTATGTTTTTGACGCTCCAAAGGATAAGATTATTTGGGATGTTGGCCATCAAGCTTACGCCCACAAATTATTAACCGAACGAAAAGACCGTTTTCACACCATAAGAAAACCTGATGGCTTATCTGGGTTCGTTAATCGTTTTGAAAGCAAATATGACCCTATTGGAACTGGGCATAGCTCTACTTCCATTTCGGCTGGACTTGGCATGGCGGTGGGAAGAGATTTAAAAGGAGCCGTAAACAATGTCATAAGCGTTATTGGCGATGGTTCTATGTCTGCTGGCATGGCTTTTGAAGCAATGAATAATGCTGGTTCGATTGGCTCTCGGTTCATTGTTATTTTAAATGATAATGAAATGTCTATATCCCCTCCGGTTGGTGCGTTATCCGCTCATTTATCAAGAATTATAAGTTCAAAATCTTTTGTTACTTTAAGGCAGATGGCAATTGATGTTGCTTCATATTTGCCTAAATCCTTAGAAGAAATGGCAAGAAGAGCCGAATCTCATGCAAAAGGAATGGTTACAGGTGGAACTTTGTTCGAGGAAATGGGATTTTATTATATTGGCCCAATTGATGGCCATAATTTTGACCATTTAATTCCGATATTAAAAAATATCAAAGACACCAAGCTTGAAGGTCCGATATTAATTCATGCCATCACCAAAAAAGGTAAAGGTTACGAGTTTGCGGAAAATAAACCAAGCAAATATCACGGTGTTTCAAAATTTGAAGTCGAAACTGGTAATTTTATTAAAAAAGAAAATTCAAAACCGACCTTTACCTCAGCTTTTTCACAAGCAATTTGTGAAGCAGGAGAGCTTGACCCTTCGGTTGTTGCTATTACTGCTGCTATGCCTAGCGGTACGGGGCTTAGTGAGTTTAGCGAAAAATTCCCAAAACGATTTTTTGATGTTGGGATTGCCGAACAACACGCTGTTACTTTTGGTGCTGGACTTGCTTTGGAAAAAATAAAACCTTTTGTTGCCATTTATTCCAGCTTTTTACAAAGAGCCTATGACCAAGTCATGCATGATGTTGCTTTACAATGCTTACCCGTCCGTTTTGCCATCGACAGAGCAGGTTTCGTCGGAGACGATGGTGCAACTCATCACGGAATTTTTGATTTACCTTTGCTTCTTAACCTCCCTAACATGGTGGTTATGGCTCCATCTGACCAAGACGAATTGATTAAGATGGTTGCAACTCAAATGACGATTACCGATATGCCAAGTGCTATCCGTTATCCAAGGGGCGAAGGTGTTTTGGAAAAAACCACTTCTTATGGTCAAACCATTCCCTTTGGTAAGGCAAAAATTGTAAATATGGGCGAAAAGGTTGCGGTTCTTTCTCTTGGTAACCGTTTAAAAGACGCGTTAAAGGCAAAAGACGAAATTTTTGAAAAATATGGAATTAACATAACCGTTGTTGATGCACGATTTGCCAAACCTTTTGATGCCGATTTGGTTAAAGAACTTGCAAAAAATCACGAGGCTTTAATAACAGTTGAAGAAGGCGTTAATGGTGGATTTGGTTCTTTAATCGGAAGCTTTTTAATAAATAATGGCTTGCTTGATGATGGTTTAAAATTCCGCTCTATTTTCATTCCTGATGTATTTTATGATAACGACACAGCTGACAATCAATGCAAAAAAGCAGGAATTGACAGCGTTGGAATCGCAAACACCGTTTCAAATGTATTAAACCTTAAACAAAGGCTTGATGTGATAAATGGTTAGAGATCTTGCTTGGAAAATCCTTATTAATGTTTTAAACAAAAAAGAAACATTAAAAGTACAAAATTTTGATAATAATTTATCAGATAATGATAAAGCTTTCTTAAAATTGTTGGTATATTCAACTATACGACATATAAATAAGTTGGAATTCGTTTTATCAAAATTTGTTAAAAAAAGACCTGATAAAGACATAAAAGCTTTGTTATTGCTTGGGATTACTCAAATATTATTTATTGATGTTCCTGCTCATGCTTGTCTTTTTGAAACAGTGGAAGTTATTAAAAAGTCAAAATTCAAAAACAACGCAAGCTTTGTAAACGGGGTTTTAAGAAATGTTTTAAGGAACAAAGAAATTCCCGACATTTCAAACTTTCCTTCTTCTTTTGAAAAAGTTTTAAGCAAAGATTATAATAAAGACGAGATATCCTTGTTATCAAAGGAATTAGAGCAAGAACCAAGCCTTGACATTTCGGTTAAATCCGATGTTTCAAATTGGGCAAGCGAACTTGATGGCGAAATTATTGAAAACAACACCATAAGACTTAACAACCCAAGACAAATATTCAATCTTAACGGATATGATAATGGCGATTGGTGGGTGCAATCTTTTGCGGCTTCTCTTCCCGTGTTCATGTTTTCTGATTTGAAAAATAAAAAAGTTGCTGATTTTTGCGCTGCTCCTGGTGGTAAGACGGCTCAAATTTTGAATATGGGTGGCAAGGTTCAGGCTTTTGATATTTCAAATAAACGAATCAAAACTTTAAAAGAAAATATTGAAAGACTTAAATTCAAAGACATTAAAATAATTAATGCTAACCCTTGCGAATTTGAATTTAATGAAAAATTTGATGCTATCTTGGTTGATGCTCCTTGTTCTGGCACTGGAACTCTTCGCAAAAACCCTGATGTCGTACTAAAAAATATTGATTTTAAGAATTTAGAAAAAATTCAATTTAAACTTCTTGAAACTGCTTTATTAAATGTTAATATTAATGGAGAAGTTGTTTACAGCACTTGTTCTTTGATGAAAAAGGAAGGAGAACTTTTAGTCAAACAAGTTTTAAACAATTTTAAAGACTTCTCACTTGTAAAAGAAAAACGAGTTTTTCCTGATAACAAGTATCAAGAAGGGTTTTATATGGCTTTGTTAAAAAGGATTAAATAAGTTGGAAAATATCGTTTGTTTCCCATTATCTTGTGACGAGAGTGAAAAAATTTTAAATATTGCTTTACCCTTAATAAGCAAGATTAAAAACTTTACACCACTTGTTGCGCTCCATCATTCGTCGCCAATGATTGAAACCTTTCTTAAAGAAAATAATATCAAATATAAGATTATTGGAATCGAAAGAAAAGTTTTTCCAAAGGAAAATTTTTTAAAAAACCTTTTCATATCTTATATCGCAAGCCCAAAAGTTTCTGATTTTTTGGATAAGATTAATCCATCAATTGTTCATTCTTTTGATATTTCAACAAGCATTACTTGGAATTCTGCGGTTAAGATGAATAACAAAAAAATCGTCTTTTCTCAAAGCTCTAAATGGGATTATAACCAATCCATGCAAGAAGTTATAAAGATGGCCGATGCAATAATTTCTCCTCTTAACACTATGTACGAAACTTTGCCTTTATCCTTAAAACAAAATGCCAAAGTTATATATCCTTTTTTAAGAGAGGAAAACGAAAAAATAAATTTAAGGCAAGAATTTAATTTAAGCGATGATGATTTGATTATTGGTATAAAGTCTTCGGACAAGACCAAGGTTTTTGTTTTAGCTGAAAAAATCCAAGAGGCTTTTAACAAAAAAATCGTGTTTTTAATGAAAGGTAAAAGTTCTTTTGAACTTACCGAAGAAAAATACAAAATTATCGGAAGACCTTATAAAGAATTTCCTTGTGGTTGCGATGCTTTTGTAATTTACAATTACGAGGACAACGCATTCTTTGACACAAGAAGAGCTTTTAAAAACAATGTTCCTGTTTTTGCTTTGCGAAACGATATAAACCTTGAACTTATCGAAGATGGCGATACTGGTTTTCTTATTAACTATGAAAACCCTTGTGATTTTGCAAAACGATTATGTAAACTTTGGAGTGCCAAGGATAGTGTTGCAAAAATCGCTTTAAAACAACAAAACACCACCATAGACGATTATGCCAAAAAAATAGAATCCATTTACGAGGAGATTTTAAAATGAAAATAATAGTTGGGCAATTAAATTCAATTACTGGCGATATTGACAATAATTTTAAGAAAATTGAACAATTATATAAACAAAATGAATTCGTTTTAATCCACCCCGAGGTTGTTTTTGGGGCTAATATAAAAAGTCTTTGCTTAAACAAAGATTTTATAAAAAAAGTCGATGAATTTAAAAACTTAATTCTCGAAAAAAACAAAAAACTTCCTTTTCCTTGTTATTTTTACAACAAACCTTGGCATAAAAATTTCAATTTTTCATCAAAGTCTTATGGAATCCATTTAAACCTCGTCGGCGGTTTTGATGAGTGCGTTTTTCATGGAAATTCTTTTATCATTAACAAACAAGGCAAAAAAATATACGAATTTGAACGATTTAAAGAAGAAATTGCCGAAATTGAATTTGAAAATGATGATTTTAAAACCGAAAAAACTTTAAATAAAATATCAAACCAAGAAAACATATTCAACGCCCTTATAATAGGGCTTAAAGATTATGTTAATAAGTCAGGATTTAAAAAGGTTATGCTTGGGCTTTCAGGAGGAATGGACAGTGCGTTTGTCGCAACCCTTGCCAAAGAAGCTTTTGGAAGCGAAAATGTAAAGGCCTATTTGCTCCCTTCAAAATATACTTCTGATTTAAGCAATGAACTTGCGATAAAGCTTTGTGAAAATTTCAAAATACCTTATGAAATCATTCCAATTATGCCTATGTATGAGGAGATTTTAAAAAACATATCAAAAAGCTTTGAAACTGAAAGAGTTGATACAACTTTGGAAAATTTACAAGCAAGAATCAGAGGCGTAACCCTTATGTCTTTATCAAACCGCAACGATGCTATGCTTCTTGCAACCAGCAATAAATCAGAAATTTTTGCAGGATATGCAACCTTATATGGTGATACTTGTGGCGGCTTTAACCCTATAAAAGATTTATATAAAACCGAAATTTTTGAGCTTGCTTATTGGTACAACAAAAGACACAAAAATAAAATTCCAAAAGAAATTATAACAAGACCTCCAAGTGCAGAACTTAGAGATAATCAAAAAGATTCTGATAGCTTGCCTGAATATCCTGTCTTTGATGCAATATTAAAACTTATTCTTGATAAAAATTTAAGCTTTGATGAAGTTGTTGAAAAAGGTTTTGATAAAAATACCGTTATTAGAATTTTAAAATTAATCTCAAATTCAGAATATAAAAGATGCCAAGCTCCAATCGGTACAAACCTTATGAAAAGCTCGGTTTATAACAAAAAATTACCTCTGGTTAACAAATTTTTTATAAATTAAATCAGTTTTTCTTTTAATTTTTTAAAATTAGTGTTAATGTATGCGGTAAAATTAATATGGTGGATATAATGGACAATAATTTGATTGAATTAAAAAACGATTCATTAAAGCTTGAAGTCAATCCTGCTAAGGGCGGTTTAATAACCAAGTTTTATAGCATAAAAGATGATTTTGATATCATAAAAGAAGTAAAAAACGACAATCTTTCTGGTATGTTTCCACTTATTCCTTATTCCAACAGAATAAGGGGGGGAAATTTTGTTTATTGGGGAATAAAAAGAAATGTTCCTAAAAACCACCCTGAACTTAACGACCCAATTCATGGAGACGCTTGGTTAAAAGAATGGAAAATCGAAGAAAAAGGTGAAAACTATGTTATAATGTCTTATGAACATGATGGAAAAAATGGCTTTCCTTTTTCATATTCTGTAAGAAAAAAGCTCACTTTAAAAAACAGTCGCCTTTCAATTGATATAAGCATAAAAAATACAGGAAGCCTTCCAATGCCTTGTGGAGTTGGAATTCATCCTTATTTTAAAAAAGATGGTAAAGTTTTGTTAAAATTTAAAAACAAAACTATATGGGCTGATGAAACTTCGCTTAATAAGCAAGTACCTTATAAGACTGATGCTTCTTACAATTTTGAAAACGGCAAAGAATTACCAAACGAAGACTTTGATATATGTTTTGGCGGGTTTGATGGCCACGCTGAGATCATTTGGCTTGATAAAGATTTCTCATTAAGCATTGATGCCCATGAAGATTTCAACCATATTGTTTTATTTAGCCCAAAAGATTCTGATTTCTTTTGCTTGGAACCTGTAACCAACGCAACTGATGCTTTTAACCTTGCATCAAAAGGCATTACTGGAACTGGCATCCAAACAATTGAACCAGAAGAAATCTTAGAAAGCAAAATAGAATTAAGAATAAACATAAAAAAATAATATTTAACATTAAATTTAAGGAAATACCCCGTGCATAAGAACCTCACTAAAATCGTTATAACATTAGGTCCAGCAACTTGTACAAAAGAAAAAATCAAAGCTTTAATCGAAGAAGCAGGAGTTACAGTATTCAGACTTAACTGCTCCCACGGTTCAAAAGAACAACACGAAGCAAATGTAAAAAAAATTCGTGAAGTTGAAAAAGAACTTGGTGTACATTTGTCAATTCTTTTCGACCTCCAAGGACCAAAATTAAGAGTTGGGGCTTTTGCCGATGGTAAAGAATTCATCTTAAATGTTGGTGATAAATTCCGTCTTGATATGGATAAAACACCAGGAGATAAAACCAGAGTATGTTTACCACACCCTGAAATTTTCCAAGTTATGTCAAGCGGGATGATTTTGATTTTAAATGATGGTAAGGTTAAGTTAAAAGTTAAAAGCTTTGGCAATGATTTTGCGGAAACCGAAGTTATTGTAAGCGGTCCTATTTCTGACAGAAAGGGTGTAAATATCCCTGGTATCGAACTTCCTATTTCTGCTTTAACTGAAAAAGATTTAGAAGATTTGAAAATGGCTTTAAGTCTTGGTGCAAACTGGATTGGGCTTTCCTTTGTTCAAAGACCAGAAGATGTTTATATGGCTAGCTCTTTAATTCAAGGTCGTGCTGGCATTATTTCTAAAATTGAAAAACCTACTGCTATTAAAACTTTAAGCAAGATTATTAAATTGTCTGACGGCGTTATGGTTGCTCGTGGCGACCTTGGTGTTGAAACTTCTGCTGCTGAGGTTCCTGTATTACAAAAAAGAATTGTAAAAGAATGCAGAAGACAAGGAAAACCAGTAATCGTTGCGACACAAATGCTTGAAAGTATGTTGACTGCTCCTACTCCAACTCGTGCTGAGGCTTCTGATGTTGCTACTGCTGTTTATGATGGTGTTGATGCGGTTATGTTATCTGGTGAAACTTCTGTGGGACAATTCCCTATCGAAGCTGCTTCTATTATGGCTAAAATCATTAACAATGTTGAACAAGACCCTCTTTATTCTCATTTGATGGACGCTTTCCCAGAAGAACACCCAAATGATGATATTGGTACTGCTATTACTTCTGCTGCTAAACAAGCTTCTTTAATCTTGCCTGATATCAAAGCAATTGTAAGCTATACTATGACTGGTTCTACTACTTTGAAAACTGCGAAAGAAAGGCCACATGTACCTATTCTTTCTATGACTTCAGTTGAAAAAGTTGCTCAAAAAATGAACCTTGTTTGGGGCGTTACTCCGATTATGTCTGGTGATTACAAGTCTTTGAACGATATCGAAGCAAAATCAATTGAAGTTTGCAAAGATTTAAACATCATTGAAAAACCAGAAGA
>JAKJEU010000017.1 GCA_022705265.1 Pseudomonadota bacterium
CTATATTTCCAAAAATTGGGTAAATATCAAGGTTATTTTTTGGTTTGTGATGTTTTTTATTTCCTTGATTATTGCTTTTTTCTATTCCGATATCAGCAAAGAAGATGTCGAAGGATTTTTTGGAGTTATCCTTAATTTCCTCGGGTATGGAGCTTTTGTCGCGGTGGTCGGGTTTATCATAAAACAAGTTTTTATGAATTAAATTATTTAAGGGGAAGATTTCCTTGATTTTCAAACCTTTTTTAACCAAAAAACAAAAATGCATAGTCGTTTTTATTTGTCGTTAAGATTAAAAAATTGGTTTAAAAACAAAAATTTCTTCCCCTTTTCTTCGTACTTTTTAATTCTTGCATAAAATTGTTGGGATTTAATGAAGATTAATATGAAAAGCACGAAAATTTTAACTTAAACATTCCGCCATATCGTTTTCCACCGTATCAATCGGTGCAATATTGAAATTTTCCACCAATACTTTTAAAACATTTGGCGAAACAAACGCTGGCAAAGATGGCCCTAATTTTATGTCTTTTATCCCTAAATAAAGGAGGGTTAAAAGGATACAAACCGCTTTTTGTTCGTACCACGACAATATAAACGAAAGCGGTAATTCATTAACCGAACAATCAAAAGCCTCGGACAAAGCCACCGCCACCTTAATTGCCGAATAAGCATCATTACATTGCCCCATGTCCAGCAATCTTGGGATACCTTCGATTTCACCAAAATCCAATTTGTTAAAACGATATTTTCCGCACGCAAGGGTCAAAATAACGCAATCTTTTGGCACCTTTAACGCAAAATCGGTGTAATAATTTCGCCCAGACTTTGCCCCGTCGCAACCTCCGATTAAAAAGAAATGTTTGATTTTGCCCGTCTTTACATAATCGATAACCGTTGGTGCAACGGACAACATCGCATCTAAACCAAAGCCAATGGTTATGAATTTTTCCTCGCCGTCTTGGTCAAAACCGTCAATTTCCAAAGCTTTTTCAATGACCTGTCTAAAATCTCGGTTGTTTATGTGATTGACTTCGGGATATTCGACCAAGCCAGAGGTAAAGATTCTCTCCTCGTAACCTTTTGGATTTTGGATACAATTTGTGGTCATTAAAATTGCACCTTTGAACTCTTTAAACTCTTTATTTTGGTCTTGCCATGCACCGCCGTAATTTCCCACCAAATGAGGGTATTTTTTAAGCCCAGGATAAGCAAGAGCGGGCAACATTTCACCATGAGTATAAACATTTATCCCCTTGCCCAGAGTTTGTTTTAAAAGCTCTTCTAAATCCTTTAAATCATGGCCAGAAACAAGAATCGACTTACCCTTTAAATGCGTAACACGGGCCTTTGTCGGTTCTGGGGATCCGTAAGTACCCGTGTTAGCCTTATGGAGCAACTCCATAACCTTTAAATTAACCTTTCCGCATTCAAGATTCAATGAAATTAATTCTTTTGCCAAAATTCCACCGACCGCAAGTTTTGCCAGAATCCGCACAAAATAGCCGTATACAGCATCGTCTTCCACTCCTAAAACATATGCGTGATGAGCATATGCCCCCATGCCTTTAAGTCCGTAAGTTAACAATTCTTCCAAACTTGCGACATCCTCGCCTTTCGCCTTTACCCTCAAAGGAATCGACGAAGACAAGTCAATAAATTCTTTTTTTTCATCAAGCCCGTCTAATTCGTCAGGGGAAGAATATCTTTTTACCTCTTTCGTATAATTTTTAAGCTTTGCGTTGACTTCTTTGATATTTTCTTCGTCAAAATTAACATTAGTTACAGTCGTAAACAAAACATCGCAAACAAATCGGTCGTATTCCTTGTTTTTTGCCCCTTATCCCTTATTTTATCGTAATAATAACAAAATATTTTAAGACTTCTAATTAATTCGTCTTGGCCGTTTGCAACCATTTCCGATTTTCCACAAACACCCATCACCGAACAACCCGTACCTTTTGCCGTTTGTTCGCATTGATAACAAAACATTCCCATTTTTTAACCCTTTACTTTTTAAAATTAAATTTAATTTTTACGGTACTACGGTATTATAATATTTTATTTCAGATTAAATCAATCACATATTTGCTTTTGAAAAATTCCACAAATTCACGATTAGCCTTGCAAAGATATTCACCCAAAATACATTTTTTATCCATGCATGCTTTTTCATCAAACAAACACACCTCGCAATCGGATATTTCGCCGTCGATAGCCTTAAAAACGGTGTATAGGTTAAGATTTTCAGGATAATTTTTCAAAACAAACCCACCCTGAGGCCCCTTTAAAGAACATAAAATATCGGCCTTTACAAGATTTGCCAAAACCTTTAAAAGATGGTTATAAGAAATTTTGAAATTTGCCGCAATCTCCCGACTTGTAACTGGTTCGCCTTTTTTTCTTGCGATATAAACCACCGCATGGATTCCAACCTTACAAGCATCAGACATTTTAAGCACAGATTTCATTACTATTCTACCTCTTTTATATATTGTGGTATTGGAATACTACTATAATTTATTTAAGCCCGATTGTCAAGTAAAACTTTATCAATAACCCCTTGGCTGATTAGGTAAAAAAGCACCTTTGCCAGTGCTTTTTCATATCTTTTATGAAGTCCTTGTCTGGATAAATTAAATTTTGCTGCGATTTCCTTTCTTTTTGCTTTTAACGCGTAACCCGTAACAATTAAAGCTTCGTCGTTATCCAAAGCCTTAAACCATTTGAACAAGACCTCGTCCATGAAATCAATGTCTTTTGGGCTTACGGCTTGTTTTGGTGCTTTGTTTGGCTTGATAAAATTTTTGACAAAAGAAAAAGGATAAACCCGTATCGGCATGATTTGCAATATATTAAAAGCTTTAAAAAAACCTTGTTCAATTATTTTGATTGCTTGATTAAATTCCATATTTCTTATCCTTCGTAAACCATATTTTGTTTAATTTCCGCCCATAAATTGTCAAAAGCCTTGCATTTAAAGGCATAGATGAAATTAAAATCATCATCGTCATACATCATTTTATTGTTTTGTTTAAAATCGTAAAAAATTCGTTCCAACTTTGAACCTAAATCAAAAGCATAAGGAATCGCGATTTTCTTATAAATCGAGCGGATTTTATCCAACAAACGAATGTTAAACGACCTTCGGCACACCCCCGATAAAATAAGCGCGTCGTCGTAACAAGCTTTTAATTCCTCGGGGATTTGTTTTGATGCTTTATAATCACGGGTTGTTTTAGGCTTATTAATAAGTTCGGATAATATATGGGAAAGCGTTGGAAAACCTTGGGCTTTTCCCCATTTAAAGATGGTTAAACAAGCCTCTCTTACATCAAACGAGGCATAACCTTCCAAACCTTTGTTATAATTTTCGATAAATTCCACCGCGTCTTGTTTTTCGTTGAATTTTGGCATTTGGTAAAGCTCGGATAAGGTTTTAAAAGCTTCATAAGTATTCTCGCTCATAGTTTTCATTAATTCTTGCATAAAAAATTCCTTTAATTAAATTTCAAATTGTTTAAATTTATTTCTTCTTTCTTCTTTATTTCTTTATCTATATATATGTTGGTTGCTTTTTGGGCGGACCTTTTGGTTGGTTTTGGTTTATCATCTTGGCTTAATCCTTGGTAATTGTTGTAATTTTTGATGGTTATAATTGGGTGGTTTTTGGATTTTTTTCGTTCAATTTCGCCTCCTTTTTCCAAATTTTTAAGCACAGTACGAACATTTTGGCGAGATAACCCCGTTTCATAAGCCAAATCTTGTTCACTGATTAAAACTTCGCCACGATTAAGGTGAGTTGTTTTTGATAATTTATCCTCGAAACTTGCCTTTAACAAAAGATGGACAAAGACCGATTTGGTTTTCAAATCTTTGTACCACGCCCAATTTATGATTTTTCGATGTAATTTTATGTATCCTGTCATGAAGTTATTATAACAAATTGTTATGAAATAATCAAGTAAAAAATAACATTTTGTTATTATCTTTTTACAACAATTCGTTATATAATTCTTTTCCATGAACGAAAACGATTTAAAAACACAAATTGGCCAAAAAATGCGGGAAGTTATCAAGGAAAAAGGCATTTCCCAAGAAAAAGCCGCAAAAATGTTAGGGCTTGAAAGCCAAACTCGACTTTTCCATTATTTAAGTGGAAGAAGTTGCATGGATTATGACAATCTCCTTAATTTTTGTAAGGTTTTCAAGGTTTCCTTAAACGAGCTTTTTGGAATCGATAAAAGCAAAGATTTAAGCCAAAACAAAAACGAAATTATCCTTACGATTTTAAGGCTTAGCTTTGAAATTGATAAGGTCGCAAAAAATGTAACCCTCGAAGATAAGGCTTTGCTTATTTCCGAATGTTTTGACGACGAAAATTGCCCTTTTAAATCGGATTTCGAACAACATAAGAACGAAATAACTAAACTTGCGAACATATTCATGAAAGGTAAAGTATCAAATGAATGAAGACAAATTTAAGGAGATTTTAGGCAAATACAAACCTGCCAACGATAATTCGGGCGAAAAAACCGTCGAAACATCAAAATTTTCAGTGCAACTTCAAAATATCAAAGATGTAAACAACATCATAATCGGCGAGAATATAAGCGTTAGCGACACTTCTTGCAAAAAAGAGAATCCAAATTAAAAGAAAACTGACTATACCCATTATATCATTATTATCTATAACCTTTGTTTATATATTTTCCCATACTTTTTTCAATAAAACCTGCAACGAGATACCTTTTTCCAAGACTTTTGTCGTAAAAGAAAAAGTCAAAAATACCGCCAAATGCCTTAATATCACACCGCAAAAGCTCCATGCTATATTAAGTTCCAAATTTCATTACAATTCTTATAAACACATATCCTGCAAAACTTATGAAGAGGTTTTAAAATACCTCGATTCTGAGAAATGCGTTTTAAATAATGCTCCATCTTATTAACGATTTGTTATTTTTTACTTGACTTATTTATAACAATGTGTTATTAATAAAACATGACTGATTATTTTAATGAAAATTACCTTGAACCTTACGAAGCCGAAATAATTTTTGATATTCAAAAATCGCTTAACCATGCGCTTGATTATATTTTGTACCGCCTTAACGATTTACGGGGCGTTAATTTCCAAAATATCAAGCAATGCGAAATTGAATTTAAAAATTATTTCGACTATATTGAAAAAGATGTGGTAAAAGGTGCGGTTTTGCATTTCATCAAAAATAAGTTATCGTAAATAAACAAACCTTAATTTGAAAGAGAGATAACTATCATGACACAAATAAAACCTGACATTTTCACCGATATTATTGTGATTGGGCTTGGTCCTGCGGGCATGGCGGTTTCGGTGATGGCAACCGAAATGGGGTTGAAAGTTATCGCGGTCGAAAAACACAAAATCGGCGGCGAATGTGCGAATATTGGCTGTATCCCTTCGAAAGGTTTGATTAAGGCTTCACTTAACTCGATGGCTTTGCAAAAAAATATCCCCGAGATTTTTAAAAAAGTAAGGGACGATGTGAACTTTATCCACGAAAAAAAGATGAAGTCTATGTTCGAAAAAATCGAAATTATCAAAGGCGAGGCAAAATTTGTCGACAAGAAATCTGTCAAAGTCGAAGGCAAAATCTTATCCGCTAAATACATTTTTATTTGCACTGGGTCCAAGCCTTTTGTTCCGCCGGTTGAAGGGTTAAAAGAAATCAAATATTTAACCAACGAAAATGTATTTGAATTAAAAACCGCTCCGAAATCTTTGGTAATCCTTGGCGGAGGGGCGATTGGTTGCGAGATGGCTTATGCTTTTAACAACTTGGGCACAAAATGTACGATAATAAACATGGATAAACGGCTTTTAAACCACACTGATGAAGAGGCTTCGATTGAGCTTCAAACAAGTTTCAAGGACAAAGGCATCGAACTTTATAACGGCGAAAAAGCTATCGAAATTACAAAACAAAACGAGCAAGTCGTCGTAAAATGCGAAAGTGGGCTTGAAATTCGGGGCGAAAAAATATTGGTCGCCGCAGGAAGGTCGCCATCAATTAAAAACCTTGACCTTGACCGTGCCAAAATCAAATTTTCAAACAAAGGCATTATCACCGACGAAGATTTAAAAACCACTAATAAACGAATTTTTGCTTGTGGCGATTGCAACGGCAAAGTTTTATTATCCCACGCGGCGATGTTCCAAGGAATGCTTGCTTTGTTAAGCACGATAAGTTTTGGTTACAAACGCAAATTTAAAAATTATCCCGTTCCTTATACCGTCTTCGTTCAACCTGAAATATCCGCCGTCGGAATGGGGGCAGAGGAGTTAAAAGCAAAAAATATCAAATTCGATACGATAAAAGTCAAATATTCCGATTACGGTTCCGCCATCGCCGAAAACGAAGCAGTGGGCTTTGTTAAGGCTTTTATCTCGCCTTTTGGAAAGATTTATGGTGCGGTAATTGTGGGTTATAAATCGGGCGAAATGATTAACGAATGGGCTTTGGCAATTACCAACAACATAAAAATTTACGATATAATGTTGACCATGCATTCTTTTCCAACCATGGGCTTTTTAACGAAAAGAGTGGCGGAAACTTGGATGATGAGCCAACTTTCGGATACAAGTTTTAAGGGGCGTTTGATGAAAAAACTTATAAGGTGGATTTTTTAATTAAATTTGTGTATTTTTAAATAAACTTAAAAAATCTTAAAGGGGCAAAAGGCAAATGATGGAAGACATTTTTTTCGACAACAAAAGTGTTGAAATCGTAAAACAAAATCTTTTCAAAGATTATCTTAAAACTTTGAAAAGCCCTCTTGCCCCAATTTACGAAGAGATGTTTTTAAAGGCTTATGTTTATGTTATAAAATCCACAAAAGACAATCAAACGCTTGGCTTTGCGGCGAAACTCGACCACAAACTTTTGTATTTTTATGTCAAAGAAAGCTATTCGGCTTTGTCCTTTGACCTTTTTAAAAAATTCGTCGCAAGTTATGGAATAAACGAAGTCATGGTGTTAAGCGATGATGGTTTGATGACTTTTCTTTGTCTTTGCACTGAATTTGAAATCGAAAAACAACGGTTTTCTTTTTGCGATAATTTAATGAGTTATGCGGACTTTTTATCCACCAAAAAGGCGGGCTTGGATTTAAAGGATTTGTTCAAAAATAACCAAGCTTTTATCAAAATTAACGAGCTTTTCTTTGGCAAAGGCGTTTTAAAAGAAATTAATTACGATTTGGAATTTTCATATGCCACAAAGCACGATTTTAAAGCAGTAGCCCGCCTTATAAGCCTTGAAAACAGCGATTTTTTAAAGCTTTGCGATGAAAAACAACTATTCGTTATAAAGGCGCATAAATTAAAAATCGGCAAAGTCGTTGAGCCAAGTTTTGATTACGAAAAAATCCTTGCGATTGGAATTTTAAGCGACAATTTCGGGTTTTATAAAAGCGTTTCTTTTGATGTTTTTGTTGATGAAAATTACCGTGGCAAAGGGCTTGGAAGCCAGTTTTTAAGAGCATTAAAATTCATCGCAAACAAAATTAATTTATACCCTTTATCATATTGCGATTTTTACGATTTACCAAAAAAGCAAGCCTTAATCAAAGCAGGACTTAAAATTTCAAGATGCGAAATCACCGCAAAATTAAAAGCCGTGTAAATATCCTTAACCTTTAATTTTTTTCATAATTTCCAAGATAAAGTCGGTTTTGGCATGAGTATATTCATCGCGGTCGAATTCGTGGATTTTCGAAAGTTCGATTTTTAATTTTTCATATCTTAAAGCGTCAGTTTTGTTTTGGTTAAGGTGGTTTTTGAACTTTACCTCGTCAAAATCGTTGCCAAATCTTACATGGACATGGAAAACTTGGCCTTTAAAACCGTCTTTGGTGTATCCTTTGACAAACATTAATTCGTTTTTGGCATGGCAATTCATATAACCCAAAGCCTCCATAATTTGTTCCATTTTTAATGCATCAAACCCTTGTTTAACCGCCAAAATCATGTCGATAGTGGGTTTTGACTTTATCCCCTTTATCGCCGTACTTCCGATATGATGAATGGCTGTTATTTCGAAATCTTTTAACGAGGTTTTGATTAAATCCGCCTCGCACTCAAACCTTGTTTCATAAGCCTTATCATAATCTTTTAAAATTATTGGAAAAAGTTTGAACCGCTCTTGGTTGGTTAAGTTTTTTATATGCTCTTTGTCGTTGGCTATGCTCATTATTCTTCTTGCCCATAAACTTTAAACGGATAAAAAAGCCCGCCGTTTTTATAAAGATTATTTAAACCTCGGCTGGCATTATGCCCAGAAGCCTCGCCCAAATGTTTATCAAAAATTTCCCCATAATTGCCAAGATTTTTAACAATTTTATATAAAAAATCGTCATTTACGCCCAAAGACTTCCCATATCCTTTGATTTGACCGAACATATATAAAATTTCTTTGTCCTTGGTATTATTTAAAACTTCGTCAATATTTTTTGAATTGATGTCTTTGTCTTCGGCCAATAACAAACCGTTTATGATGTTTTTGATTAAATAATGAAAATCGTTATCGCCAAGCTTTATCATCGCGTAAAGAGGCAAAACCTCGATAATATCGTCCAACAAAATTGACGGTTCAAAATATTCATTCATTTTCAGCATAGATTTTAAAACACCAATTTGGTCAGATAATAACGAACATTCTTTTCGTAAAAACGCTCTTTTTGCACCCAAAAAAGAATAATAAGGCTTAATCCTAACCTTACCCTTTGCGTGCTTTACCATGTATTTTAAAAACGAACTTTCAATTATAGTATCGCCTGCAACACATACTGAAATTTCTTCTTTAATGTCTTTGAAAGACTTGTATGAAAAATCCTCTAATTTCAAAGTAGCTTTGTTATAAAAAGACTTCATCGCAAGCAAGCCTTGTAATTCATAAGTATAAGGAGCAACAAAATCCACTCCTTTTGTTAAATCTCGCTTTTGGTTCAAGACCGGAGAGGCAAAGGAAATATCAAGTTCACCTGCTTTAACTGCTTCAAACCTTAAATCTGCATCCAAGCCTATTGCTTCAAAATTGTCTTGTTTTCCAAAAATTGCATAAGAAACCGCACTACACAATTCGATTTCAATCCCTTCGTTATTCAAAGAGTACCCAGGTATATCGCGATAAACTCCGCATTTTAACACGCCTTTTTCCTTAATGTCATCAATCGTATTCGCGTTTGATAAACTGGATATAAGAACCAACAAAAAAGCGTATTTTAATATTCTTTTTATAATTTTAACCTGCCAAAATGAAAAAGAGTTTTGAAAAGATGTCTTAAAATGTTATCATAACAAAAATCAAAGGTAATTTTCAAAGATTTTAATGAATAACGAACAAGAAAATATAAAAAACCGTACTAAAATATCTAATAAAATCCTTGTATTTTTATTGGGAGCGGTGGTTTTTGTGGCTTTGCTTTTCACCACTTCGATTGTTTCGTTTTCAAGCCTTAAAAACAATTTCAAAAACATTTCCAACAGCAAAATGCCTGAAATTTATTATTTATCCGAAATCGCAATCGAAGTCGAGGCGACGATTACCGATTCTTTGGGATATTTTTTGGCCGACAACCATTTTTCACGAAAAACCGTAAAAAGAGGCATCACAGACCGCATAAACCGTATCGAATATTTGGAAAATATGTTTTTAGGCGTTACCACCGACAAAAAAGAAGCAAACGAAATCATAAATTCACGAAAAAAAGTAACCGACAACATAATATCGTTAAATGAAATCACCGAACAACGGATTGATATCAACGACAAAATCAAAAAATTAAGACATGATTTTATATTTTTGTTTAAATCCTCTCATTCAAAGCTTATTTTATCCGAAAAAAATTCCCACAATCACAAGGAAAACCATGTTTTTCAAATACTAATGGGCGAGATTTTCATATCTTTTATAAATCTTGAATTAATTGATAACAAAGAACAACTTAACAAAAGTATTCTTATGTTTAAAAAAGAAGTGGAAAATATCAAGGAATCCTTTGTTTTTAATGACGAAAATTACCGCCGTGAACAAGAAAAATTTTATAAAAATTTAAACAATGTTTTGGGAAAAGATTTTGAAAATCTTGAATTATTTCACAAAAAAATCGAAATCACCAAAAATATTAAGGCAAATATCGATAAAAGCAACCTTTTTTCAAATGTGTTTGATAATTCGATTTTTTATACCTTTAAAACTTCGGGTGAAACTTTAAAAAAGCTTAACCATAAATATGATAATTTTTTAAATAAATCTTATATCGTTTTTATCGCTTCTGGCTTTATTTTCTTGTTGCTTTTATTTGCTTTTAAACAACGGATTAATTCGATTTTGATTAAGCGGATAATTTATCTTAAAAACTCTATTCAAGCTTCGATTACAAACCACGACATAATTGTCGAAGATAACGGCAATGACGAAATCTCTGACCTTGCCGAAGGGGTTAATTTCTTTATCAAAGCCAATAAAAAAGCCGAAAGAGCACTCGCTTCACAAATAAAGTTGTTAGAGGAAAAATCCACAATTTTAGAAGAGCAAAAAATCGAAATGAGTTATTTGGTAAACTCGCTTGAAATCGAAAAATCAAAGGCCGAGGAAGCTTCACGGGCAAAGTCTTCGTTTCTTGCAAACATGAGCCATGAATTAAGGACTCCTTTAAATGCGATTATCGGGTTTTCCGAAATCATGAAAAACGAAGTCATGGGCAAGCTTGAAAACCCTCAATATCTTGAATATTCGAACCTTATCCACACCAGCGGAAATCATTTATTAAACCTTATTAACGATGTCTTGGATTTGGCAAAAGTCGAAAGCGGACGGGTGCATATTAATTCCGAAATCATTGAATTAAGCTCGTTTTTCAAGGACATAATAAGCATTTCCAGCGGTTATCAAGGTGCTAAAAAGTTGGAATTAAGTTTTGAGGTCAAAGGCGAAAGAAAATACGAACTTTTTGCTGATAAAAAGATGGTTCGCCAAATTGTTTTAAATATGATTTCAAATGCGATAAAATTTACGCCTCCACCAAATGGGCAAATTAAACTTATATCCGAACTTAACCACCATGACGAAATCGTGATAATGGTAAAAGACAACGGTATCGGTGTGCCAAAGGATAAGCTCCATAAAATCGCCGAACCTTTTTCTCAGGTGGAAAACTCTTTATCAAAAAAATACCAAGGAACAGGCTTAGGGCTAAGCTTGGTTAAAACTTTGATTAATTACCACGGCGGAAAATTCAAATTTGAAAGCGAGGAAAATGTCGGCACTACTGTATCCGTTATTTTCCCAAACAAACGAACTTATAGCGAAGAATAAATGCAAGCGATAATCGAAGCATTAAAAACTATGCCCTCTTGTTCTGGGGTTTACCGTATGCTTTCCGAAGTGGGCGAGGTCTTATATGTCGGCAAGGCTAAAAATTTAAAAAAACGGGTCACAAATTACACCGATTTATCCAAGCTTTCCCGCCGTATTGGGATAATGGTTACTAATACTGCGAAAATGGAAATCATCGTAACAAGCGATGAAAAAGAAGCCCTCCTCCTTGAATGTGATTTGATAAAAAATTTAAAACCAAAATACAACATTTTACTCAAAGACGACAAAACCTTTCCCCACATATTTATCCCAATTAACGAGGATTTTCCCGTGATAAAAAAGGTTCGTGGCGTAAAAAAACAAAAAGGCTTTTATTTTGGACCTTTCACGGATGTATTTTCGCTTAACAAAACCATCGCTTTTATCGAAAAAATGTTTTTGCTTAGAACTTGTAAAGACAGCGTTTTTAAAAACCGTTCTCGGCCTTGTTTATTGCACCAAATAAACCGTTGTTCTGCTCCTTGTGTTGGGTTAATTGACCGCAAAGAATACATGGCAAAGGTCGAAAAGGCCATTTTATTTTTAAACGGCAAGGACAAATCGTTAAAAGCCGATTTAAAAGCCGAAATGTTAAAGGCAAGCAGTGAGCAAAATTATGAAAAAGCTCTTGCATACCGCGATAAAATAAGGTTTTTGGAAAACACGATAAATTCCGCCACAAATATGTATCAAGGCGTTATGAATGCTGATATTATTTCTTATTTTGTAAAAGAAAATACCATGTTAATCGAGGTGTTCTTTGTCAGAGGCGAAAAAAGTTGCGGTAATTATTCCTTTGAAATTAAGGACGAAAATTTAAACGAAGCCGAAGCTTTATCCGAATTTATTTCAAGGTTTTACGAGGATAAACAAGCTCCAAAGGAATTAATCGTGGCAAGCGAATTTTCCGACCAAGAATTAATCGCCAAGGCTTATGGCTTTAAGGTTACCATTCCTCAACGAGGCGGGAAAAAAGAGCTAATCGAAATGGCCTATGAAAACGCCAAAACTGCCCTGCTCCGTAATTTGATACACGAAAACAAAACCACAAAAGCCTTAACCGATTTAAAACAAATTTTGGGGCTTGATAATTTAGACCGCATTGAAACTTATGACAATTCTCATTTATCGGGAACAAATCCTGTGGGGGCTTGTGTTTGTTTTTTAAACGGCAAATTCGATAAAAACAATTACCGCCGATATGCGATAAAATCGGGCTTTGAACAAAGCGATTATTTCATGATGATAGAGGTTTTAAAACGCCGTTTTTCAGGTGCTGACAAAGACATTATCCCAAACCTTATTTTAATTGACGGGGGAAGTCCCCAAATTTTGGCGGTAAACAAAGTCGAAGCAGAACTTGGGCTTGATTTAAACTTTCTTTTCATCGCCAAGGGGGAAAAACGAAACGACGGCTTAGAACATTTTTATAAAAAAGATGGTAGCGAGGTTGAAATTCCGCTAAACTCTGAGGCAAGGTTTTTGCTCCAAAGATTAAGAGACGAAGCCCACCGTTTCGCCATCGGTTACCAAAGATTCAAACGAAAAGAGGTTTTTAAAGAAAAATAACCACTGACTAAAAATTTAATAAAAACACAAAAAAAAGCAACAAACCTGCCAAATATAAAATCAGCATATTTACAAAAGATTTAGTTAAGAATTTTTTGGAATTACTTAATAATTCAGAATAAGCACAAGATGGATTTCCACCAAATCTGTTCCCATTTTCATTGGGATTTAAACAAACCAAAACAATTAACACCCAATTTATAAGCGGGATAAAAAACAAAAGG
>JAKJEU010000190.1 GCA_022705265.1 Pseudomonadota bacterium
GCTTGTATATTTTCTTGCTTCCAGCCTTGGAGCAATTACTCCATTTTGTTCTTGTTCTTCAATTCCTTTGTTCATCGGATTTATCGAAGCTGGAATTCCCTTTTCGGTTACGATAGCTTTTTTAATTACCTCTCCACTTATCAATGAAGTGGCTGTGGTGGTTTTTGCTGATGCTTTGGGCTTAACCTTGACCGCGACTTATATCATAAGCGGAATGGCGGTTGGAATCATTGGCGGATTTGTGATGGAAAAATTAAAGCTTTCAAGGTATGTCGAAGGATATGTTTACGACATTAAAATGGGCAATTTGGAAACAGACGAAGAAAAATTAAGTTTCAAACAAGAATTGAAAATAGCCCTTAGATATTCCTTATCAATTTTCAAAAGAATTTGGCTTTTTGTTATAATCGGCATTGGCTTGGGTGCTTCAATTCATGGTTTTGTACCACAAGAATTTTTCACCGAAAACCTTGGTAAAGACAATATTTTATCCGTTCCTTTGGCGGTTTTGTCTGGCATACCTTTGTATTCAAATGCAACAGGAATTGTCCCGATTGCAAAGGCTTTGATTGAAAAAGGAATGGCAATTGGTACAGTCCTTGCCATGATGATGAGCGTGGTTGCTATATCGTTACCTGAAATGATAATTTTAAGACAAGTGTTAAAACCAAGACTTATATTCTTTTTTGCACTTTATCTTTTTATCGCTTTTGTGGTACTTGGATATTTTTATAATTACATTTTTTATTTGAAATAATAAGGAGCTAAATCATGAAAGAAATAAAAGTTTTAGGTGCAAAAAATTGTTCGACTTGTTCTAATTTAACTTCTGATATCGAAAGCAAGATAAAAGAATTAGGAACAGAGGCAAAGGTTGAAAAAGTAACCGAAATCATCGAAATTATGAAATTCGGCGTCATGCAAACCCCAGCCATAGTCGTAAATGGCAAAGTAGTCATAAAAGGAAGAATGCCAACAAGTGAAGAAATTTTAAACATATTGCAAAATTAATTATAATATTTGACTTTTGCCTTAAAATAATACGAATATTAAAACTTAACCGACTTATTTTTTTCGAGAGTATTATGATTTTTAAAACATTTGACATAAAACACGCCCCAAAAATTTTAAGGCTTGCACGGGTGTTTGAAATGTTAATGTTCATTTTTCCCGTTATCACTTTGTTTTATAAATTCAAGGGTTTAAGCCTTGGCGACTTCTTTTTAATCCAAGGTATATTTTCGGTTTTTGTATTCGTTCTTGAAATCCCAACTGGATATATTGGTGATTTATTTTCACGAAAAAAAGTCATAAGCCTTTCTTTTTTTGCGTATTTCATAGGATACCTTGCATGGTATTTAGGAAGCGGATTTTTCGTAATTTTGTTTGGTGAATTTATGTTTGCTCTTGCAACTTCACTATATTCAGGCACAGCAGAAGCCTATTTATACGATGTTTTAAAAAAACAAGGCAAAGAAGACAAAATCATAAAACAACAAGGAAAGCTTGACACTTTAACCACTTTTGGCACTGCATTTGCGACTTTTTCGGGCGGTTTCATGTACGAATTTTTAGGGGCAAATAACACAATTCTTATCCAACTTATATCCATTTTAATTGGATTTATTTTAACACTTTATCTTCCCGAAATTCCCGAAGTAAAAAGAGTAGTAGAAGCTGGTAAAAGCAAGATAAAAGACATTCTAAGCATTGCAAAATATGCCGCAAAACATTCTGAAATCAAATGGTTAATGTTATTTCCAGCAGTTTACAGCTCGGGAACTTTGATATTAATGTGGGGTATGCAACCTTTGATGGAAAATGCCAAAATACCTGTATTCATGTTTGGAATTTTCATGGGAATAAACCAATTTATGCGAGCTTTATTTGCGATGTTTTCTGATAAGCTTTTTAAAACGCTTAAAACCAACAGATTTTGTTTATTTCTTGTTTTGATTTTAACCTTTGGAATTATATCCGCCCTTATTTGTGTTAAGGCAAATAACATTTACATTTGTTCCATTTTACTTGTTTATATTGGGTTTGTTGCGGGGTCTCAAATCGCTTTACGAATTGTTTCCAGCTCGATGATAAACCACCGTATCAAACCAGATGAAAGAGCAACCGTTTTATCCGTAAAATCCATGTTTTCAAAGATTTTTACAAGCCTTGCCATGATTTCATTAAAATTTATGTTCGATTACGAAGGGCTTTTTGTAACTTTTGCAACGGTTGGCGTTGTTATTTTAATCCTTACAATTTATCCTTTAAAACGGCTTTTAAAATTAAATTTATTGGAGAAATAAACCTTATTAATTTGATTTTTTAATTCAAAAATTTTATTATAATTTTTATTACAAACCAATATTTAAGGACAAAAAAATGCAAACACTAACCTATTTTCCTTCTTTATTTGAAACCTATATTATAAATGAAAAAAAATCTTTAAAAATTACAAAGGAAATTTTGCTTATTATTGCTGGCTCTCTTTTGCTTGCCTTATCTGCACAAATTTCAATTCCAATGTCACCTGTTCCTTTTACGATGCAAACTTATGCTATTTTATTAATCGGCGGAATTTATGGTGCAAGACTTGGATTTTTGACTGTCCTTACATATTTAATCGAAGGAGCGATGGGATTTCCTGTATTTGCTAATGGTTCTTTTGGTATTGGAGTTATAGTTGGTCCAACGGGTGGATATTTACTTGGTTTTTTAACTGCTTCGTTGATTATGGGATTATGTTCAAATATCGGCAATGACAAAGAAATATTAAAAAACCTTATGTTTTCTTTTATCGCTCATTTAAGCATTTTCTTTTTTGGAATATTATGGCTTGCAAGCTTT
>JAKJEU010000191.1 GCA_022705265.1 Pseudomonadota bacterium
CACATCTTTCAATAATACCATTAACCGCACCACGCCACCCAGCATGAACTGCTGCTATTTTATTGTTATCTTCATCATAAAATAATATCGGAGAACAATCAGCCGTTTTAATAACCAAAACAACCCCCGCCTCAAAAGTCATAGAACCATCAGCCTCGGGCAAATTACCAAAATTATTAGTATTAGCATCAAAAATTGTTATTCCATGCACCTGTTTTAAAAGAGTTATCTTATCACTTTTGAAATGTTTTTTTATTCCCTCAACCCCTTCAAAAGGAGAAAAAACACCATGGGTTATATTTTGAAATTCTTTAAATATATTTGAACACAACATTACCGTACAAATTCGCTTTCTTTTGCTTCTTGTTCTCTTCGCTTTTGTTCTTCGAATTCTTTTTGATATGCTTTTTCCAAAGCTTTTGCAAGAATGATTTGCTTTTTCATGTATCTTCTTAATGCATATCTGTAACTTATGAAATAACCAAGTAAAGACGAAACAATCATCCAAGGCACAGCCCCAACAAACATAGCCACGCCCCAATCTTTTACAAAAATGTCAATCATAACTTTGACATTTTCAAGCAAGGTCATATTATCCTTGAAACTTTCTTTAAAAGTGTCAAAGAAATAGCTGTAACTGTAAAGTTCTCGTTCCCCTAAAATATATTTTCCCGTAACAAAGAAAACATAATCAGTTGGAATCATCGTAAAAACATTGGTAATCCATGTCCAAGCACAAGCAATTGGAAGAGAAAAGTCTTTTTTAAGCAAATGTTTCGAAAAAAGCCAAACCAAAAAACAAAGATACATTTGAACCCCAACCATAGGATTCATTGCAAGGAATACTCCTACAAAAGTTGCTCTTGCCGTAAATTCTGGCGGTTTATTTGACCGTTTCATTGGAATAATAAGGCGGTATTGCAGCACTCTTTTTAAAGTTTGCCACAAAGTATAAGTTTTTCTTCTTATCCTCCGCTTTATTATCTTGGTCATTTAATGATATTAGCCTTTAATGCCTTTGATTTAAGATTTGATAAAATTTTTGAAACTTTTAATTGGTCTCTGGCATTTGATGAAAGCTCTTTTGAAAAATCTTGATATTCATCACCCAAAACATCTTCTGCAAACTCATTAAGCCTTCTGAATTTCCATGAATTAGCTTCTTTCATCGCACTATTTACAATTTTATCATCTTTGAGCAAAGATTCTTTTAACATATCAAGGTATTTCATTGCACTTTCATCTTTGTCATTAACCAAACCTTGGTCATATGCCATCGCAATTGGGTAATACCATCTTTTTGATGCATCTTCTGACGCCAAAAAAAGCCATGTGTAAGCCAAGGACAAATCTTGTTTTACACCTTCACCTCTCCAATACAAAACCCCAAGCTTAGTTTGAGCCGGAGCATATCCAAGATTTGCTGCCTTTTTAAAATAAGTCGCAGCTTTGTTAAAATCCACCTCAACTCCTTGCCCTTTATAATACATAGAAGCAACATTGTATAAAGATAAAATATCACCATACATATCACCACAATTTTTATACTCTTTTATAGCATTATCAGGCCTTGATTTTTCCATTAACATTTCAGCCAAAGGGCAATTTGCCACTGAAACCTTAGCATTTACAAGGAAAATCAAACATAAAAATAAAATTTTTTTCATAACAACAAACCTTAAAAAGAATCCCTTAATAATCATACACCACAAAGACAATAAAAATAATATCTTTATTAGATTATAAGCACAAAATTATTTAGTTTTGATTAACGCTTTTTAATAATTAAAAAAAGTATGCCAACTTTTAACAAGTCAGCATACTTTTTTAAAATTAAAAACAAAAGTTATTTTAAAGTTTGAAGGTATTATTCAAGACCTTTTGTAATCTTTGTGTCAACAACTTCTGCCATATCGCTGTCATCATCAGCCAAATCAGATGCATCTTCTAAAATATCAAGATCATCATCTTTTACGCTTTCTGATAAATCCACATCATCTTCATCTAAAACATCATCGATATCATCGACATCATGTTTTCTTCCTTTTTTACTCATCGCCTTTGACAAAGCTGATTTAGACATTTTCCAAACTTCATCAGGATTAACCACATGACCACAATTTGGGCATTTTACTTCTTCTGCTTTTAAGTCGTAAAATCTTGTTTCACAAGCTGGACATGATCTTTTCTTACCCCATTCAGGTTTTGCCATACTTTTTCTCTCCTAAAAAATAAACTCTGATAAAACTTTTTAAACTTGAATTTTAATCTTGTCAATATAAGGTTTTAAATATATCTTAAAAAAAATTAAAAAACTAATAAAAATAAGGAACAAAAATGATTATAGCGATTGATGGACCTGCTGCTGCTGGTAAAGGAACTTTGGCAAAAAAACTTGCAAGCGAACTTTCTTTTGCCTATCTTGACACTGGCGCGTTGTACAGAGCGGTTGGACTTAAAACTTTGAAAGTTGGAAAAGACCCAAGTAATGACGAAGAATCTACTTTGGTTGCTTTGTCAATGAAACCAAAGGATTTTGCCGAAATTATAAAAGACAAAGAATTAAGAGAAGAAAAAGCGGCAAAGGCTGCTGCTTTGGTTGCAAAAAACCAAGATGTAAGAAAGGCTTTACTTGATTTTCAACAAAATTTTGCAAAAAACCCAACCTTTGAAAATGGCGAAAAAGCAAAAGGTTCTGTACTTGACGGCCGCGATATTGGAACCACTGTTTGTCCTGATGCCGAAGTAAAATTTTTTGTAACTGCTTCTCCTGAAGCTCGTGCATTAAGAAGATTTAAGGAATATCAAGAAAAACAATCCGATATAACATATGAACA
>JAKJEU010000192.1 GCA_022705265.1 Pseudomonadota bacterium
TCATGTGGATAATTCCATTACGGGGCCGAAAGCATTTATCGAAACCAACATTATTGGTACTTTTACTTTGCTTGAAGTTGTAAGAAAATTCTGGCTTGATGGACCTAATAAACCAAAGGCTGGGTTTGAAAATGCAAGATTTCATCATATTTCAACAGATGAAGTTTATGGTTCTTTGGGTGATGAAGGTTTCTTTTTCGAGACTACTCCATATGCCCCAAATTCGCCATATTCAGCTTCAAAAGCAAGTTCTGATATGTTGGTTCGGGCATATCATCACACTTATGGACTTAATGTTACGACTTCTAATTGTTCAAATAATTATGGTCCAAAACAACATGAAGAAAAGCTCATTCCAAAGATTATTAATAATTGCTTAAATGAAAAAGATATTCCAATTTATGGCGATGGCAAAAATGTTCGTGATTGGCTATATGTACTTGACCATTGTAAGGCGATTGATTTGGTATTCCATACAGGAAAAGCTGGCGAAACCTATAATGTCGGTGGTCACAATGAAAAGAATAATCTTGAAATTGTTGATGCTATTTGTTCGATTTTGGATAAAAAAGTCCCAAGAAAATCAGGTAAGCTATACAAGGATTTAGTTGTTTTTGTAAAAGACAGAGCCGGACACGATAAACGATATGCAATCGATGCAACAAAGCTTTCAAGTGAGCTTGGTTGGAAGGCTGATGAAAACTTTGCCTCAGGGATTGTAAAAACAGTGGAGTGGTATTTAGATGGTAGAGTATAAGCTTGTTGATTTCAGAACTTTTGGAGACAACAGAGGAAATCTTGTAACAATTGAAGCCGAACAAGACATTCCTTTCAAAGTCAATCGAGTTTATTATATCTATGGCTCTGAAAAAGAAATTGTCAGAGGAAAACATGCCCATAAAGAACTTGAACAAGTAATTTTTTGTGCCTCTGGTTCATGTGATTTTATTTTAGACGATGGCAAAGAAAGAGTAACAGTTCATCTTGATAAACCAAATCAAGGACTTTATATCAAAAACAACATTTGGCGAGAGTTTACAAACTTTTCCGAAGGTTGTGTAGTAATGGTTCTTGCAAGCAACCATTACGACGAAGCTGATTACATCAGAAATTATGATGATTTTTTAAAATTTGCTAAGGAAAATTACTAATGAAGTGGGTAAAAAAGGGCTTTATTTGTAGTAAAGATACATTTAATATTTCTTGGTATAAAAAGAATACAATGACACCACTTCCTTATCTTTATAATGATAATATTTTACGCATATATCTTACCATGTGTGATGCTGACAATATTGGAAGAGTAGGTTATATTGACTTGGACATTGATAACCCAAGCAATATATTAAAAATATCCGAAAATCCGGTTCTTGACATTGGAATACCAGGTTCTTTTGATGAGCATGGAGTATTGCCTACATCACTTTTAAAAGAAGATGGAAAACTTTATTTGTATTACTCCGCTTATCAAAGACAGGTTTCAGTTCCTTATATTATATTATCGGGCTTAGCTGTAAGTGATGATAATGGAGATACATTTAAAAGGATTTCCGATGCGCCAGTCTTAGATAGGAAAAATGGAGAGCTTTTTCAGCGTTCAGCGATTGAAGTAATGAAAAAAGATGGCAAATATAAAATGTGGTACACAAGTAATATTGGTTGGATTAATAATGGTAAACATATTGCACCTGAATATGATTTAAAATATCTTCAATCTGATAAAAAAGATTTATGGCTTGGCGAACCTAAATTATCTTTGGCATTGAAAGGTGATGAGTATGGACTAACAATGCCACAAGTTTTCTTTGAAGATGGTATTTATAAAATGTATTATTCTGTTCGCAGTATTTCAAAAGGATATCGTTTAGGTTATGCAGAGTCAAAAGACGGTATAATTTTTGAGAGAATGGATGAAAAAATGGAAATAGATGTTTCAAAAGATGGATTTGATTCAGAAATGTTGTGTTTTGGTAAAATATTTAAACACAATAACAATACATATTTGTTTTATTGTGGAAATAATTATGGTCAAGGTGGTCTTGGCTTTGCTGAATTAGAAGGTTAGTAAAATGGCAAAGATATTTATAACAGGGGCTGGAAGTGCTCAATCTAATGGTGTTATTAACTGTTTACTTAAAGAAGGAGACAAAAACGAAGTTATTGGTCTTGGATCTGATAAGTACGATTTAATGCTTTCAAAAGCTCATAAAAGATATTTAATGCCTCATTCCACTAAACCAGAATACAAAGAAAAGCTTTTATCTTTACTTAACAAAGAAAAGCCTGACATGATTCATTTTCAACATGATAAAGAGCTTTTTATGGCTTTGAAATTTCGTGAAGAAATTGAAGCAACTGGGGTAAAAATGTTGGTGCCTGATTATGAAACCATTGATACTTGTGTTCATAAATATAAATCATGGCAAAAATTTAAAGATTATGGAATAAAAGTTCCAGAAAACATTATTTTGAATAATCAAGAAGACTTAAAAAAAGCTTTTGAAACCTTGGGCAACAAAGATGGCACAATTTGGCTTCGTGCTATGTCAATTGGCGGAGGTGGTAAGGGTGCTTTACCAACTAATGATTTTGAGATGGCGGTGGATTGGATAAATAATTCTGAGGGTTGGGGCGATTTTGTTGCTGCTGAACTTTTAACTCCAAAAACTGTTACTTGGCTTGCTATTTTCAAAGACGGCGAGTTAGTAGTAGCACAGGGGAGAAAAAGAGGAAGTTGGGCCCATGCAGCATTAAGCCCATCAGGAGTTACAGGCGTTACAAGAGTTGGTGAAACATATTCGGATCCACTTGTTGATGAAATTGGATTAAA
>JAKJEU010000193.1 GCA_022705265.1 Pseudomonadota bacterium
GATTTAAGAATGCGTTCATTAAGTGACAGAATTTTTTGGAATATTATGCAAAAGATTGTGGAACTTAAAGATAAACTTAAAAAAGTACCACCTGCATTAAACGAAATCGAAGAAGTAATGGCAGACACATATTACAGCAATTTCAGTGTTTTCCAATCTCTCCCAGACAGCTGGGCAATTGGTCAAACTTTTCCTGTAATGCCTGTACACCGTTTGAATGAATTCCCAGAAAGACAAGGTATTATTTCTGATATTACTTGTGATTGCGATGGAAAAATTTCAAAATTCAACGATATGTTTGGAACTAAGCCTGCATTAGAACTTCATGAACTTAAAAAAGGCGAACAATACTATATCGGAGTTTTCTTAGTCGGTGCTTACCAAGAAACTTTGGGCGATTTGCATAATCTTTTTGGTGATACTAATGTTGTAAGTATCAGAATCCATGAAGATGGTGGATATTCAATCGTAAGAGAACAAGAAGGTGACAGTGCTGATGTGTTATCATATGTTGAATACGACCCAAAAGACATGGTAGTAGAATTTAGAAAAAGAGCCGAAGAAGCAATTAATGACGGCAAAATATCACCTAACGAAAGAAAGCTTGTAATGAAAGCTTACGAAGGTGTTTTAAACGGTTATACATATTTAAAATAAGGAGAAAAAATTAAAATGGCAAAAGGAAAAGTTTTAATTATCGGAGCAGGTGGTGTAGGTTCAGTTGTGGTTCATAAATGTGCCCAAGTTCCAGAAGTATTTAAAGAAATCATGCTCGCAAGCAGAACAAAATCAAAATGCGACAAGATTGCAGCAGAGTTACCAAGAAAAATTGAAACTGCACAAGTTGATGCAGATAATGTTCCAGAATTAGTGGCATTAATCAAAAAATTTGACCCAGAATTGGTAATCAATGTTGCATTGCCTTACCAAGATTTGACAATTATGGACGCTTGTTTGGAAACTGGGGTTCACTATCTTGATACTGCTAACTATGAACCAAAAGATGTGGCAAAGTTTGAATACAGCTGGCAATGGGCTTACCAAGACAAGTTCAAAGAAAAAGGTTTGATGGCCGTTCTTGGTTCAGGTTTTGACCCAGGTGTTACTAATGTGTTTACGGCTCATGCTTTGAAACATCATTTTGATGAAATTCACGAACTTGACATTATAGATTGTAACGCAGGCGACCATGGTTTGCCATTTGCAACAAACTTTAACCCAGAAATTAATATCAGAGAAATTACTTCAAAAGGAAGATATTGGGAAAGAGGCGAATGGGTTGAAACTGATCCTCTCGCTTGGTCAATGACTTATGATTTTCCTGATGGCATTGGTCCTAAAAAATGTTATCTTATGTATCACGAAGAATTGGAATCTAAAGGTCTTAAAAGAGCAAGATTTTGGATGACCTTTTCTGATAATTATCTTAACCATTTAAAGGTTTTGGGCGGAATTGGAATGACAAGAATTGACCCAATCAATTATAAGGGTCAAGAAATCGCTCCTCTTGAATTTTTAAAAGCATTACTTCCTGATCCAGCATCGCTTGGACCTTTGACAAAAGGTAAGACTTGCATTGGTTGCTTGATAAAAGGTATCAAAGACGGCGTGGAAAAGAAATATTACATTTACAATATTTGCGACCACCAAGAATGTTATAAAGAAGTTAAATCTCAAGCAATCTCTTATACCACAGGAGTTCCGGCTATGATTGGTGCGATGATGATTATGACTGGCAAATGGAGTGGTGAAGGTGTGTTCAATATGGAACAACTTAACCCAGACCCATTCATGGAAAAACTTAATATACATGGGCTTCCATGGGTTGAAAAGTTTCTTTAAGCAATGATTAGTCGTGAAGAAATAATTACGGCAGAAAAAATCGAAAAACTGGTGACAGAGACCCCAATCTTTGTCACCAGCGAAGATTTATTGCTTAAAAATTTAAAAGTTTTGGAAGATGTGCAAAATCGTTCAGGTGCTAAAATATTATTGGCATTGAAGGCTTTTTCACAATATGAAACTTTTCCTCTTTTAAACAAGGTTTTATTTGGCACTTGTGCTAGCTCTCCTTGTGAAGCTCGTTTAGGAAAAGAAGATTTCGGTGGCGAGGTTACGACTTTTGCCGCTGCTTATTCGAATAAAGATATGGAGGAAGTTATAAAATATTCCGACCATATTATTTTCAACAGCTTTGAAGCAAAGAAAAAATATGCTCCTCAGATTGTGGCTTCTGGTAAAGCGATTGATATGGGTTTAAGAATTAATCCCGAACATTCTGAAGGTGCGGTTGATATTTATAACCCATGTTCGGAAACTTCAAGGCTTGGGATAAGGTTAAAAGATTTTAAATCAGATGAATTAAAAGATGTTTCAGGTTTCCACTGGCATACTTTGTGTCAACAAAATTCCGATGCTATGAAACGAACCGTCGAAGTTGTGGAAAAGAAATTTGGTAAATATTTCAAAGATGTTAAATGGCTTAATCTTGGCGGGGGTCATCATATTACAAGAAATGATTACGATATCGAAACATTAATCGAGGTTGTAAAATACCTTAAAACCACATATGGAGTTGAAGTTTATCTTGAACCTGGCGAAGCGGTGGCATTGAATGCTGGTTTCTTGGTTGCAACTGTGCTGGATATTTTAAATGCAGATATGGAAATTGGGATACTTGATGCTTCGGCGGCTTGCCATATGCCTGATGTTTTGGAAATGCCATATCGTCCTCAAATAATTGGTGCGGGTGAAAAGGGAGAGAAGAAATATTCATATCGTTTTGCTGGAAAATCATGTTTAGCAGGAG
>JAKJEU010000018.1 GCA_022705265.1 Pseudomonadota bacterium
ACTTTGACGATTTGAAAGAGTTCTATCTTAAAAAAATTGATGAAATAGATAATAAAAAAAATATTACATCAATTTATTTTGGAGGTGGAACTCCTTCTTTAATGTCGGTTTCCATGGTTGAGGCTATTTTAAATAAGTTTGATTTGAATGGGGTTGAGGTTACCTTAGAGGCTAATCCCGAAACGATTGATAAAGAAAAGATGCTTGGGTTTAAACGGGTGGGAGTAAACAGGCTTTCAATTGGGGTGCAATCCTTAAAAGATGAAGATTTAAAGTTTTTAGGGCGGATTCATTCGGTTAAAAGAGCAATTGATACGATTGAAAAGGCTAAATCAATTTTTGATAAAGTAACAATAGATTTAATTTACGGAAGACCTAATCAATCTTTGAAAGCTTGGGAAGAAGAACTTTGTGAAGCCTTGAAATTTGATTTAAAACATTTTTCTTTGTATCAATTATCAATCGATAATGATTGGGACATTATCTTACCTGATGATGATATGTTGGCTGATTTTTATTCTTTGACTAATGACATTATGAAAAGTAATGGTATAAACCGTTACGAAGTTTCCAATTATGCAAAAGACAAAGAAAATCAAAGTCGTCATAATCTTACTTATTGGCTTGGTCATGATTATCTTGGGATTGGTCCAAAGGCTCATAGTCGTTATAAAAATTACGAAATGGAAAATGATGAATTTGGCGAAGTTTTAATAAAAAATAAATTATCAAAAAAAGACAGAGATATCGAAATATTCCTAACCTCTTTAAGAACGATTTATGGGGTTGATGAAAGATATCATTACCTTACTACTGCTTTTAAAATAGAGGAAATGGTCAAAAAAGGCTTTTTATTAAAGTCCAAAAATGTTATAAAAGTTACTGATAATGGCTTTTTGCTGTTAGATAGTATTTCAAGCTTTTTATTAAGCTGAATGGTTCAAAATTTCGGAGATGTTATGTTTAATAGGTATATTAGAGAAGATATAAAAGAAAAATTTAATGATTTATTTCAATCATGTGGGATTTCGTTTGTTGCTTCAATTTATTTGATTTCAATTTATTATTTTATTTCATTTTTTACTGATACTTTTATGCTTTACAGCGATGAATTCTTGTCGGTTATAAGCATATTAACATTTTTGTTTGCTTTATTTTATTCGTTAAGAGTATTAAGTAATAAAAAAATTAAATCATTTAAGCATTTAGCCGATGTTCCGATAAAAAATTTTTTTCATATCTTTTGGCGTTTTTTATATTGCATTAGTTTTTTTAAGAATTTTAAAATTCATAATTTTCAAAGATGATTTTATGGACAATATATCAATGGAATCATATGTGATTGACAGAGCTTATCCATATATTTTTGTTTTTCTTGGTGTTGTTATGTCTTTGAAATATATGAAAAAGAATCTTAACAAATTTTTATTATGTCTTGGTTTTTCTCTAATAATACTTCAAATAGTTTTCAGAAGTATAGCATCAAAAAGTTTATTTATGCCAGCAGAAGTCAATGAAACCATAGTAATGGATTTTATCATCTGGGGTGGAGTTTATATATATACGGGTGTTATATTCTTTTTAAGATTTAATTTTAAACGATTATCAATGAAAAAGAATCAAGAATAAAAAATAAAGGAAGATATTAAGTCTTCCTTTTTTATTTTTATGATTTAGGGAGCAATCCCTTTTTTTTGAGCAATTAATACTGCTTGTGTTCTGTTTTTGACTTGCATAATCCTAAGCAAAGAATTGATATGAAGTTTAACAGTAGCCTCAGAAACATTTAATGAATGAGCAATTTCTTTATTAGAACATCCTTCGCCAAGATATTTTAATACTTCATATTGTCGTTTAGTTAAATGTTTAAGTTGAGTTCCAACCTTTCTTACAAAGAAAGGAAGTTGAGTTTCAGTTTTCTGTTTCAAGAAATGAGGAACATAGTTTTCATTTCCAAGAATAGTAGTTAAAGCAGAGTTTAAAAAATCAAGCTCAGCATTTTTAGAAATATAAGAAAAAACACCGTTGTCAATGGCATATTTAACAATAGTAGGATCTTCATTACCTGATATAACTATGACCTTTGCATTAAGTTTAAGAGCAAAAAGATTCTTTAACCCTTCGTCACATTTACAAGACGGCATATCCACATCGATGAAGATATATGAAATATCATTATTTTTCTTAATTTCCGCAAACAACTCATCGTAATTTTTACATTCAATCACGGAAAAAGAATTGTTTATTTTTTGTAGTTGGTTTGAAAGCCCACTACGGTACAAAGAATGCCCATCGGCAATTATTATTTTCATACTTGTCCCCCAGTATTAATATTAGAAAATAATCATTGGTTCGATAGAAATATATAATTTTATTATGAATTAGTCTATAAAAAAATTTTAAATTTTAAAAAAACTATATCTTATCATTAGAGACAAGAGAAATTTTTTCCATGTCTTCGTCGATTTCAAGCATTTTGTAATAGGTTTCAATATTGTCAAGTTGTTCGGTCAAAAGGTCCAAAATGCATTCTTGTACAGAGACACCAACCTTGTTTGAATGTTTTTCAACTCTTAAATACATTTCTTCAGGGATTTTAAAAGAAATTAACCGTTCTGTTTTTTTCTGATTTAACATAAAAAAGCACTTTCAAATGTTTTAAAAAATATATAACCTATCTACTAATACAAGTAATAAACAAAAATTTATCAAATATCAAGAATAATGATTAAAAAAGAGTTAAAAAAGTCAACAAAGACAAAGAAAAACACAAAAAAGGATAAACAAGTTATCAAAAGAGTTATCCACAAGTTATCCACAGGCAACATTTCAAAAGGTTATATTTTTTTGAAAAAGAGTGTGTTTGTAATTATTTGTATCACAAGTTTTATAATTTTCATAATGGGAATTTATTTTTATTTAACTACGCCAAATATCAATGATTTAAAAGCGGTTACAAGGCCTTCGGTGATAACGGTTAAGGACGAAGAGGATGGTTTTATATCGATAATAGGAAACCAATACGAATACCCAATTGATATTAAAAAAACTAATCCATTGCTTAAAAAAGCTTTGGTAATGACAGAGGATAAAAGATTTTATGAACATGGTGCGATTGATTATTTCGGTATATTAAGGGCGTTATATGTTAATTTAAAGGCTGGTAAAAAGGTTCAAGGTGGTTCGACAATAACGCAACAAGTTGCAAAGAATCTGTTTTTAACTAATGAAAAGAGCTTTTCAAGAAAGATAAGAGAAGCATTACTGGCATATAAATTGGAATCCGTCTTTACAAAAGACGATATTTTGGAAATTTACCTTAATCGAGCATATTTTGGTTTTGGTGTTTATGGAATAAATTCAGCCGCAAAAAGATATTATGATAAAAGTGCATACGGATTATCGTTATATGAAATTGCGACCTTGGTTGGTATGTTAAAGGCTCCTAATGGCTATAATCCTGTGCTTAACTTTGAAAAATCGAAAAAAAGAGCAAGATTGGTTTTATCATTGATGGGCTATAATCCTGATTTGATTAGAGAATCCTTGCCAATTAATAACACAAAACGAAAAAGCGGTTATTTTATCGATTTTATCGAAAGCGAGATAAAAGGGTATTTAGGAGAAGTATCAGAAGACATAACCGTGGTTACAACTTATGATTCTCATCTTCAATCTTTAATAGAAAAGGTAGTAAATAATAAGAAAAAGCCAAAAGATATGGAAGTAGCCGTAGTCGTTATGAGCGATGATGGAAAAATAAAAGCAATGGTTGGTGGCATTGATTATAAAAAAAGCGAATTTAACAGGGCGTATCAAGCAAAAAAACAAATCGGTTCAACTGCTAAACCTTTTGTTTATTTATCGGCAATAGAGCGGGGATTAGATGTCAATGATTATATAAAAGACGAACCAGTCAAAGGCTTTGAAGTTCAAAATTATGACAAAGTTTACAGAGGTGATATAAAAATACGAGATGCTTTTGATAAATCCTTAAATACCACAGCCTTAAAAGTTGCAAAATATGCAGGGCTTAGGAATGTTAAAAAAACAATGACAAAGTTTGGGCTTGATTCGTCTTGTGTTAATTCTGAGATTCTTGCTCTTGGGGTTTGTTCGTCGAATCTTGTTGAGCTTGTTTCGGCTTATGCTTCGATTTCTAATGGTGGCTATCTTGTAAATCCATATACTTTGGTATATATTAAAGGTAAGAATAAGTTGCTTTATGAAAGAGAATCATGGGATTTAATCAAAATATCCGATGAAAAAAGCATTTTGACACTTGATAATATGCTTGAAAGTGCTGTAAAACAAGGTACAGGTAAAAAAGCCTTTGTAAAGGGCAAAGATATAAAAGGAAAAACAGGAACGACTCAAAACGGAAGAGACGCATATTTTATCGGATATGATAATAATCTTGTGATTGGAGTTTGGGTTGGTTATGATGATGAAAGGTATACGAATATAACAGGTGGTGGCTTGCCTGCTGAAATATTCAAAGAAATTATGGAGGTTATTAATTAATGGCAGTATTAAAAGTTTTAAGGGTTCCAAATCCAATATTAAAACAAAAGGCAAAAAAGGTTGAGAAAATTGATGATGAGTTAAAAGAACTTGTTAACGATATGTTTGAAACTATGTATGCAACAAATGGAATTGGGCTTGCTGCACCTCAAATCGGAATTTCAAAAAGATTAATTGTAATTGATACAAAATGGCGTAAAGACAGTGATGAAAAAGAACAAATCGTCATGATTAACCCAGATATATATTACAAATCAGAAGAATTAAGAGTTTATTGTGAAGGATGTTTATCTGTTCCTGGGCAATACGAAGATGTAACAAGACCAGATAACATCAAAGTAAGATATACAGACTTAGACGGCAACGAACATGATATTTCGGCTGATGGAATATTGGCGACGGTAATTCAACACGAAACCGACCATTTAAACGGAGTTTTATTTATCGACTATCTTTCTTCGTTAAAAAGAAATATCTTAATAAGAAAAGTTAAGAAAATGGGTGATAAGCCTTATAACGAAGATGATGACGAAGACGAAGAAGATGAGGAAATTTAAAATATGAGAATAGTATATATGGGAACGCCTGAATTTGCTTTACCAGCACTAGAAAGGTTGATTGAAGAACATGAAGTGGTTTGTGTTTATACAAGGGCTCCAAAACCAAAAGGAAGAGGTAACAAACTTACTCCATCAATTATCGATGATTATGCAAGAAGTAATGATATAGAAGTAAGAACTCCAAAGACTTTGCGAAATAATAAAGACGAGTGGGAATATTTAAAGTCGTTAAAGGCTGATGTTGGTGTTGTCGCTGCATACGGTCTTATATTGCCAAAAGAAGTTATGGAAGCCTTTCCTCATGGCTGTCTTAATCTCCATGGTTCTTTGTTACCAAAATGGAGAGGGGCTGCTCCTGTGGAACGCTCTATGATGGCATTGGACGAGGAAACAGGTATCACAATAATGCAAATTGACGAAGGTTTGGATACTGGCGATATGATTATTAAGGGTGTTGTTAAGATTGATGATGAAATAACTTCCGAAGAATTAAGGGTAAAGCTTGCTTATATGGGGGCTGATTTAATATCAAAAACCTTACAAGACATTGAAAAAGGAAATTTTAAAACCGAAAAGCAACCAGTTGAAGGCTTCTCAATCGCTCCTAAAATTGAAAAAAATGAAAGATTGCTTGATTTTAACGATGTTCCAAGAGCGGTTTTAAGAAAAATAAAGGCAATCGGCGGATATTTCGTTTATAAAGGTGAAAATTTCAATGTTATTGATGCAAAATTGGTCGATTGTGATGAAAGCCAAGTTGGAAAAGTATTAGAGGGTTTTGTTATTGCTTTAAAAAATAATCAAGGCTTAAAGGTAACAAGAATCCAAAGACAAGGTAAAAATGCTATGCCAGCTGATGCTTTTTTAAGAGGCTTTAAGTTTGACGAAGGCACAGTCTTATAAACAATGACAAGATATAAAATCGAAATTGAATATGATGGGACTAATCTTTTGGGGTGGCAATTCCAAAAAGACGGTCCCTCGGTTCAAGGTGTTTTACAAGAGGCCTTGTTTAAGTTTACTCACAAACATATCGAAGTATATGGAGCGGGAAGAACGGACGCAGGGGTTCATGCTTATTCTCAAACGGCTCATTTCGACCTTGAAACTGAAATGACACCTTCTAAGATTTTAATGGCGATGAATGCTTTAATCCGTCCAAATAGGGTTGCGGTTTTAAATGTTGAAATTGTAAATGATGATTTTAATGCAAGAATTGATGCGATAAGACGGAAATATGTTTATAAAATTTTAAACCGTTCCGCCGATGCTGTGCTTGATTATAATCGAGTTTGGTGGGTGCCAAAACCTTTGAATGTTGAGGATATGATTATTGCTTCGAAATATTTGCTTGGTAAACATGATTTTACATCGTTTAGGGCGGCTGAATGTCAAGCAAAATCACCGATTAAAACCTTGGATAGTATCGAAATTATAAAAGATGGCGATATGATATATTCATATTTTGAAGCAAGGTCTTTTTTACATCATCAAGTAAGAAATATTATGGGGACTTTGAAAATGGTGGGCGATGGCAAGATGAAGCCAGAAGACATAAAAACCATATTAGAAGCAAAAGATAGAAAAACCGCAGGCCCAACCGCCCCAGCAAGTGGACTTTATATGATAGGAGCATTTTATAAATGAAAAACATAACAATCTTAACAGGAGCAGGCATTTCCGCAGACTCAGGACTTGCAACTTTCCGCGACAATGATGGTTTATGGAACAATCATAAGGTGGAAGATGTCGCAACTTACGATGGTTTTAAGTCGAATAAAAAGCTTGTTTATGATTTTTATAATAATTTAAGAAGTGAAGCAAAAAATTATAAACCAAATGAGGCTCATGTTGCTTTGTCAAGGTTGGAAAGTGAATACAAAGATGGCAAAGTTACTATAATCACTCAAAATGTTGATGATTTTCACCGTTTGGCTGGTTCAAAAAATGTTATACATATGCACGGCGAACTTAATAAAGCAAGATGTGAATATTGTTTAAATGTTTTTGATGTTGATGGCGATTTTGATGAAAGCACAAAATGTGAAAAATGTGGCAAGGACCATGTTTTAAGACCTCATATCGTTTGGTTTGGTGAAATGCCTTTGTACATGGCTTTAATTGACGAAGTTTTAAATAATACCGACCTTTTTGTTGCAATCGGAACCTCGGGAGTGGTATATCCAGCCGCAGGCTTTATCGCAAGAATAAAACAAATCGGTAAAGCAAAGGCGGTCGAGCTTAATTTGAAAAAAAGCGAAACCAACGGGCTTTTTGATAAATATCTCGAAGGTAAAGCCAAAACCACCGTCCCAGCCTTTGTTGACAAGGTTTTAGAGGGAAAAGATTTGTTTTGAAATATATATAAGTAAGTGATATATTCTTTTTTAATATATATTTTTTGGAGATAAATTATGGATGCGCGAGATAGATATTTTTTAGAAGTTTTAGAAGGCCATGATAAAAGATTTATTATACCAGTTTATCAAAGAAATTATGATTGGAAAAAAGAGCATTGTGAAACTTTATTTGATGATATTGTTAATGTTATTTCAAGCAAAAAAGATTATTTTATTGGCTCATTAGTTTTGATTTATGATAGTCAAGATGAATTTTTAATAATAGATGGGCAACAAAGGATAACAACAATATCTTTACTATTACTTTCTATGTGTAATTATCTTAAAAAGTCTTCGAATAAAGATGATTTAAATTTAAGAGATAAAATGTTAGATTATTTAATAGATAAATATGCAGATGAAAATAAAAAAATAAGATTAAAACCAATTAAAAGTGATAATGACGCTTTTGAAAGTTTGTTCTCAGATGATGAAGAAAATATAAAGCGATTTGCAGGAACTAATATTGTAATTAATTATAAAATTTTATGTAGGAAGTTGAATGAACTTCTTAGTAAAAATGAAGTTGGGGTTAGAGAACTTTTTGAAGCCATAAAAAGATTGAAAATAGTAAAAATTGACTTAAAAAGTGGTGAAGATAATCCTTAAACTCTACGGGAAAACAACTTGAAGATTCAGATTTAGTCAGAAATTTTCTTTTAATGGGACAAAAACCAAAAATACAAAATGATTTCTTTAAAAATTATTGGGTGAAAATAGAAGAAAATACAAATAAAAATGTTACTGATTTTTTAAGGAATTATCTTATATATAAAAAGGGAATTATTCCTAATAAGTCAGATGTGTATAAAGTGTTTAAAAACTATGTTATTATTAGCTATAATACAGATGAATACGAAGAATTACTTAAAGATTTACTAAGAGTATCAAAATTTTATTATTATATAATTACACAAAAACACGATGATAATAATATAAGTTTAGCATTAAAATCAATTGATAGGTTGAAAATAACAGTTTCATACCCTTTTATTTTTAAGCTTTTCTATAATAATGAAGAGGGGTTAATTTCAAATAGTGAATTATTTTATTGTTTAAAAATTATAGAAACTTATTCTATAAGACGATTTGTTTGTGATCTTCCTTCAAATGCTCTTAATAAAATATATGCAAATCTTTCAAAAGAAATTGAAAGAATTGATGGATATCAAAACGATTATGTTGATGCATTCAAAAGGGTTTTGCTGTCTGGAACATTATCAAAAAAATTTCCTGATGATTTTACTTTTATCAGAAAGTTTAAAGAAAAAGATATTTATAATAGTAAATTATATCGTTTGTATATTCTTGAATGTCTTGAAAACTATGATAATAAAGAGATGTTAGATTTAGAAAAGTTAATAGAAGATGGATCACTAACGATTGAACATATTATGCCTCAAACTCTTACTAAGGAGTGGAAAGATGAGTTGGGAGATAATTGGTTAGAGGTTCATAGCAAATATCTTAATACAATTGGAAATTTAACCCTTACAGGATACAATTCAAAATATAGCAATAAATCTTTTAAAGATAAGGTAAATATAGAAAAAGGTTTTAGAGAAAGTCGTCTTAAATTAAACAGATATATTTCAGAACAAACTTTTTGGAATGAATATAATATTAATAAAAGGTCTGAAATATTAAGTGATATAGCTAGTAAAGTTTGGAGTGGAATATCATCAAAGAATGAGATTATTAAACCGCAAACAGAATATATATATTTATCTGATGATATAGATGTTACAGGCACTAAACCTATGGAAATGATTTTTATGGGAGATAGGTATAAGATTTCCAATTGGGCTGAAGCTCTTGTTAAAGTCTCAGAAAATCTTTATAATGTTGATCCATCTAAACTAATTAGTGATGCTTATGATGAAGGTTCAAAATATTGTTCTATTTCAGATAGTAATTTAAGATCACCAAAAAAAGTAGCGGATGATTTTTTTGTTGAGACAAATTATTCTGCTCAAAATATAGTAAAAAATATATCATTGATATTAAAAAAGTATGAGATAGAAGATGATGAGCTGGGATTTCTTATAAAATAAATTGTATAAATTATATTAACTATTATTTTTTATTTAATGTTCGTATCGGTTCTAATTTAAAATTTTGTTCTAGAATAATGAGTTTTCTTTTAAAATATAGACATAAAAAAAGAGGCTTAAATTTCATAAGCCTCTTTGTTATTTTAATGAATATAATTTATTTTTATAAATTTTGTTTCAAATCCCGTAATTCTTGTTCTTTTTGTTCGATTTTCCTTAATTTTTGCTCGGTTTCTTGTTCAGATTTTTCTTTTATTTTTTGTTTTATTAAATCTTTTATCTCTTGTTTTTTTGTTTCTTGCTTGATTATCAATTCTTGCTCTTGTTTGATTTGAAAAGATTTAAGTTTGAAAAGTTCGGCTTCATTTTCAATTAACAAACTTTTCATCTCATCTTCAAGCTTTGGCATTTTTCCAATCTTTTCAATCCGACGATTATAGGATTTTTCAAGTTTCAAAAGTTGTTTGCCATATTTTTCCTTTATTTTTAAAACAAAACCGTCTTCCTTCCCATAACAAACGCTTGTTATAAGAAAAAATCCAAAAAATACAGGTAAAAGTTTCATTATTTTTGAATGTTAATGGTCGAAGATTTAATGTATTCCAAAACTTGGTCGGCTGGCATTGGGCGTCCGAGTAAGAAGCCTTGAACCACATCGCAACCTTGCTCTCTTAATAAATTAAGTTGAGCTTCGTTTTCAACACCTTCGGAAACCACTTCCATGCCCAAAGAATGACCAAGGTTAATAATCGCCCTTGCAATTTCGGCATCGTTATAATCGCTTGTCATTTCACGGACAAAAGATTGGTCGATTTTAAGGCGGTCAACAGGGAATCTTTTAAGATAGTTCAAAGAAGAATACCCCGTACCAAAATCGTCAATCGCAATTTGAATGCCAAGAGATGATAATTTGGTCAATATATTATTAGCCTTTTTAACATCTTGCATGATCACGGTTTCAGTTAATTCTAATTCTACGCGGTCAGGAGAAACCCCAGTTTCCATCAATTGGTTTTCGATGGTTTCGGCCAAATCTTCTTGTTGGAATTGAGCAGCGGATAAGTTTATCGCAATGGTCGGAGGGGTAAGCCCCATTTCGCTCCATTTTCTCCATTGCCACAAAGCCTCACGAATAACCCATTCGCCAAGTTGAACAATAAGCCCAGTATCCTCAGCAATAGGGATAAATTTTCCTGGTGGTACCATTCCTCGTTCAGGGTGCATCCATCTTATTAATGCTTCCCAACCGCTTATTTTCGAACTTCTTACATCGATTTGAGGTTGGTAATATAACACAAATTCTTGATGAGAAAGGGCTCTTCTTAAATCTCTTTCCAAAGAAATTCTGTCCTCAGTCTCAGCATTCATTTCACGAGAAAAGTAACAATAGCTGTTTGGTGAGTTTTTAATCGCCTTATGCAAAGCCATATCAGCATAGTTAATAAGTTTATCCGCATCTTTTGCATCGTCTGGGTAAATTGAAATACCAACACAAGCACCAATATTAACCTCTTCTTTTTGGATAAGCGAAGTTTCCATAATATGTTCAATTATGTCATATGCAAGGTTGCCTGGATATTCAGCAGATTGGAAATGATCGCAAACAATCGCAAATTCGTCGCCGCCAAATCTTGCCACCATATCTTGTTTTCTTATTTTACTTTGGATTCTTTCACACATAACTTTAAGCAAAGCGTCACCAGCATTATGACCCAAAGTATCATTAATTCGGTTGAAATTGGTTAAATCCACGAATATAACGGCTCTTTTTTCCTTTTTAGCCTTAGCTTTTTCAATGCTTGCTTTAAGTTTTTCTTGGAACATTCTTCGGTTTGGAAGTCCAGTTAATTGGTCAAAGTTTGCAAGTTGTACGAGTCTTCCTTCAACAGACTTATGAGCAGTCAAGTCATTATGAATTGTAACAAAATGGTATATTTCGCCATTATCCTCACGAATAGGGGTTACAATTTGCTCAACAGTATAAAGTGAACCCATTTTATGACGGTTGATAAGTTCGCCAGCCCAGTTTCGTCCAGACATAATATCTTTCCATAAGGATTGATAGAATTTTTTGTCTTGGAAGCCAGACTTTAATATATTTATATTTTTACCAACAACCTCGTTTAAGGTGTAACCGCTTTGTTTTGTAAAAGCTTGGTTAACCCATTCAATATTGGCATTAGTATCGGTAATAATAATCGCACTCGCAGTAGAAGCAATAGCGGTACTTCTTAATCTTAAATCCTTTTGGTCCTTTGCAATTTGCATAGCCATACCAAGCCTTAAAGCCAAAGTTTCAAGGCGGTAAAAGATATTATCGTCAATTCGATTTAATGAGGAATAAATCTCCATAACCCCAAGAACTTCGTTATTACAAAGAAGAGGAAAAGATATAATGTTGTTTATATTATGTCTTGTGTTAAGTTCGCTTTCACGGACATCAAACATAGAAGTTTGATATGTTTTAATCGCGATAACAGAAGGTTCAACATTCTTATTTGAAGTTTTTTCATTCCATTTAATGGTTTTGTCATAAACAATGCCACGGATATTTCCGCTTGCACCACGAACTTTTATAATGCCATCTTTTTCCTTTGACCCAATCCAGACAAGAGGAAAATTAAATAATTCAACGATTTTTTCGCAAACATAAGGGGCAAAATTATCCAAAATTTCACCTTTAAGCACGCGTCTTAAAATCGAATGCATAAGGTTGTCAATTTTTTCTGAAATTTCCTTTTTAAGGTGGTCTTTTATGTGACAGACATAAATTCTTTCACCACCTTTATCAATCGGAGTTGTGATAAGTTCAATCGAAGTAGCGGTATTATCATATTTAATGGCTTGAACCTCGATTATATTTGTATGAACAAGGCTTGAAGCTTTTAAAATAATACCAGAAGGAGTAAGAACATCATCAGGATCAGGAAGAATTATTCTTACTTCCTTACCTTGTAAAGTTTTTTCAGGGTATCCAAAGATGTGTTCAGCAATACTATTAGCTGATATGATGACACCATCTTTATCAACTACGATAACTCCACCATTATTGTTGTCAAAAATTGCTTTCAGGGTCTTTACTCCATTTTGATACGATTACGGATTAATAAATAACACATTAGCCAAAGTTTTTCAATTAGATTCGTTCTTGGTAACTTTAAATCTTTGATTATGACCTTAGCCTAGTGCACAGTTTAAAAGGTTATTTATGATTATTAGAAATAAAATCAAAAACAGCTTTTAAAGCCAAAGCTTCACCACCTTCTGGTTTTCCAGCTTTTTTAGATTCGTTATATGCAAAAGTATCAATATGAACCCAAGGTATGTTTTTATCAACAAAGCTTTCCAAAAATAACGCCGCAGTAATAGCGCCAGCCATGCCAGAAGACGAAGAATTTACCATGTCTGCTATTT
>JAKJEU010000194.1 GCA_022705265.1 Pseudomonadota bacterium
CAGTATGACTGTCCCCACAGACCAAAGTTACACCAGGAAGTGAAAAACCTTGTTCCGGAGCGACAACATGGCAAACCCCATTATTTTCATGTTTAAATGAATATAGTCGAATTCCATGCTTTGATGTATTTTCTTCAAGCTTTTGAAGTTGAAGTTTAGCTTCTTCGTCTTTTATCTCGTCTCCCTTGGTTGGAGTGATATGATCAGCAACAGCCAAAACTTTATTCACATGACGGACTTTATATCCGTTTTCTTTTAGCGCTTCAAAAGCTTGTGGTGAAGTTACTTCGTGCATCAAATGCCTATCAATATAGAGAAGACAAGTGCCATCGCCCCTGTCTTCTACTATATGAGCATTCCAAATTTTATCGAATATGCTTAATTTTTCATTCATATCAGAACTATTCTGCGTTTGAAGATGTTTCTTTAGCTGCTGCTCTTTCTTTAGCTGCTGCTGCCAAATCTTCGGCAATTCTTGCAGACTTACCGCTTCTGCTTCTTAAATAGTAAAGTTTTGCTCTTCTTACTTTACCTTTTCTTGAAACTTCGATTTTAGCAACATTTGAAGAATAAAGTGGAAATACTCTTTCAACGCCTTCACCGAAAGACATTTTTCTTACAGTAAAGCTTGAATTAAGTCCAGCATTTTTTCTTGCAATGCAAACGCCTTCATAAACTTGGATTCTTTTTGTTTCACCTTCAACAACTTGGTTGTGAACTTTTACAGTATCACCTGGCTTGAAATCAGGAATTGATTTAGCCCATTTTTCCATTTGCTCTTTTTCAATTTCGTTAATAATGTTTGTCATTTTTTAATTTTCCCTTAATTAATTTTGTATTTTTCCCATAAATCTGGGCGTCTTTCTTTTGTAATTTCTTGGCTTTTTTCATATCGCCACTTTTTGATATTTTCATGATGACCCGAAAGCAATATTTCAGGAACTTTCATTCCTTCGAAATCATAAGGCTTGGTATATTGAGGATATTCAAGAAGTCCGTCATTAAAGCTTTCTTCTTTCAAAGTTTCCTCACCACCACCCATAACCTCTGGAACCAGCCTTACTAAGGCGTCCATCAAAGTCAATGCTGCTATTTCTCCCCCTGATAAAATGTAATCACCAACCGAAACATCAAGACAATTATGTTTATCAAGAACTCTTTGATCTATACCTTCATAATGTCCGCATAACAAAGTTATATTAGATGCGTTATAAATTTCCTTTACCAAATCTTGGTTTAAAAGCTTTCCTCTTGGGCTTAAATTAATAAGCAAAGCATCGCTTTTGTGGTTGTTTATAATTGCTCTATCCACTACATCTGGTTTCATAAGCATTCCTGCTCCTCCACCATATGGAGTATCATCAACTTTCTTATGCTTATCCAAAGCATAATCACGAATGTTAACAGCTCTATATTTCCATACCTCCTTAGACAATCCCTTACCAGCCAAAGATAAACCAAGGTGGCCAGGAAACATTTCAGGAAATAAGGTTAATATAGTTATATCAAGCATTAATTCTCCTCTCCTTCTTTGTCATTTTCTTGTTCAAGAAAAATCTCTTTCAAAGGGATTGAAATCATTTGCCCGTTGTCAAAGTCAATCTTTAAAACCACCTTTTTTGTAAAAGGAAGCATTAAAGAATTTTGACCTTTTTTGACTTCTAAAATATCACCTGCTCCGAAATTGTGGATTGCACTTACAATTCCAAGGTTTTCACCATCGGTCGTAACGACTTCAAGCCCGATTAAATCGGCATGATAATATTCTTCTTCTTCCAAATCAGGCATATTATCACGGTTTACATAAAGCTTTTTGCCTCTTAACTCTTCTGCAACATTTCTGTCCATATTGTCGTTAAGTCTTGCGATAAGCAAGTCTTCTTTAAAAAGCCCTGTAACCTTAACCTCGTAAGATTTTCCATCTTCATCAAAAAGCACAGGATATGATTTGATATTAAGTCTATCTTCCATAAAACTAAAAAGCTTTACTTCACCCTTAACCCCATGAGCCGAGGCGACTTGGCAAACACAAACCATCTTGTTTTTTTGGAAAGAATTGCTCATCAAACATTAACCTTCTTTACTTGCTTCTTCAGCAGCAGCTTTTTTAGCAGCTTCTTCTTCTAATCTCTTTTGAGCCTTAGCCTTAGGAGCACTTTTCTTTGGTTGTTCTGTAACCGCTGGAGCTTTTGTTAAACCAAGACCGCTTAAAAGTTTTGCAACTCTATCAGTAGCTTCAGCGCCAACGCCTAACCAATATTGTACTCTTTCAGAATTAATTGAAAGGTGTAATTCATGTTCTTTTGGCAACAATGGATTGTAAGTACCTAATTTTTCGATATACTTACCATCTCTTGGAGCTCTTGAATCTGCGGCTACAATCTTATGGAAAGGACGCTTTTTGCTACCACCTCTTGCTAATCTAATTTTTACTGACATTTTTTCTCCTTATATATTTTTTTGTTTTATAGTTGTTTAACGCTTAAATGGAGGAATATTATTTCCACCCATAATACTTGATAAATCAGGCATTTTTCCACTCATCATAGAGCCTAAAAATCCCATCTTTTTCATTTTTTTCATTGCGGTTTCGAGTTGTTCAAATTGCTTCAAAAGTTTATTAACATCATTAATTGTAACCCCTGCACCGCTTGCAATTCTCTTCTTTCTCAAAGCTTTGATAAGATCTGGATTTTTTCTTTCTTTTAAAGTCATAGAAAGAATAATCGCCTCTTGTCTTTTGATAATCTTACTATCAAACTTTGA
>JAKJEU010000195.1 GCA_022705265.1 Pseudomonadota bacterium
GTTCCTACTTTAACCAGATGAGACAGAAGTTCATCGACTGGAACTATTCAGAATGGATGGGCAGTGAGTTTAAGAAGAACGAAGCTGATATTGCCTCTCTCTATAGTGAAAAGTCCGGCACTCTTGATAAAAAAGCTGTAGCACTTTTGAAGGACGGTGAATAATTATGAACAAGGTATATAGTAAAATAGAATCAATTAACGGAAGCGTTATTACCGTCCGCGCAGAAGGTATAAAATACGGAGAACTTGCAGAAATTGAAACTTCTTTTGGTAAATCCTTAGCAGAAGTAAACAGAATAGCAGGCGACCTTGTTTCCCTTCAGGTTTTTGCAGGCGGCCGCGGTGTTTCAACGGGTGATCAAATTAGATTTCTAGGCCACGAAATGCAGGTTAGTTTTTCTGATGATCTTTTGGGCCGTGTATTTAACGGTGCAGGAGACCCCAGAGATAAGGGGCCTGCTTTGAGTGAAAACCTCGTAGAAATTGGCGGACCTTCTGTAAACCCCTCTAAACGTATTATTGCAAAACGCATGATCCGTACCGGTATTCCGATGATCGACATGTTCAACACCCTCGTTGTAAGCCAGAAGCTTCCTATTTTTTCTATATCAGGCGAGCCGTATAATGAACTTTTAGCACGAATTGCGATGCAGGCCGAAGTTGATATTATAGTTCTGGGCGGTATGGGCTTAAAATACGACGATTACCTCTTTTTTAAGAACACGCTGGAAGAAGGCGGGGCATTGAGCAGAACAGTAATGTTTGTTCACACCGCTGCAGACCCGACCGTAGAGTGCCTCATGGTTCCCGACATGTCGCTTGCCGTTGCAGAACAGTTTGCGCTTCAGGGCAAGGATGTTCTCGTTCTTTTAACTGATATGACTAACTTTGCAGACTCCATGAAAGAAATTGCAATTACCCAGGAACAGGTTCCCTCTAACCGCGGTTATCCGGGAGACTTATACAGTCAGCTGGCTGCCCGCTACGAAAAAGCCGTAGACTTTGACGATGCAGGTTCTGTTACCATCCTTGCAGTTACTACCATGCCCGGCGACGACGTAACACACCCTGTACCGGACAACACCGGCTACATAACAGAAGGCCAGTACTATCTTAAGGGCGGACGAATTGAGCCATTTGGAAGTCTTTCACGTCTTAAGCAGAATGTTAACGGCAAAACAAGAAACGACCACCGTGCTCTCATGGACGGTATGATTCGTCTATATTCATCTTATAAAGACACCGTAGAAAAAAAATCCATGGGATTTATGATGTCGGACTGGGATGAAAAACTTTAAAAATTCGGTGAATTATTCGAAAAAGAAATGATGGATCTTTCCATTAATATTCCTCTCGAAGGGGCACTCGACATGGGCTGGAAAATTCTTTCGGACTGTTTCAAAAAAGAAGAAACAGGTTTGAAATCTGAATTAATTCAACAATATTGGCCCAAGTAACAGGGAGTTAATAGATGCCGATTAAGCTGACAAAAAATGAGTTAAAAGCCCAAAAAGATGCCTTAAAAATGTATAAAAGGTATCTTCCAACTCTTATACTCAAAAAACAACAGCTGCAAACCGAAATACGCACCATAGAAGAGCGTGCCAAAGAGGTAAGACAAAAACGTAAAAACCTCGAAGCTGAATTTTCACGATGGATTGCAGTATTCGGTGAAAAGGATGCATTTAAACCGGAAATGGTAACCGTACAAAATGTCCGAAAGGGCGTTGGCAATATTGCCGGTGTTACTATTCCTATTTATGAAGGTGCAGATTTTTCACGCGGTGATTATGATTTATATGAAACCCCTTTATGGATAGACCTTGCTGCAGACAGGATGGAAAAGGCGCTTGCCTATGATCTTGAAGCAGAAGTTCTTGAAGAGCAGGTTAGACTTCTATTGATTGAACTTAGAACGACAACACAGAGAGTTAATCTGTTTGAAAAGGTAAAAATTCCAGAAACAAGGGCGAATATTAAAAAAATATCGGTCTATCTTGGCGACCAGCAGGTTGCTGCCGTTGTACGCGGTAAAATTTCCAAGAAAAACCTTGAAGCAAAGGAGGCTGTATCATGATAGTACCAATGAAAAAAGTCTCTTTAGTTGTATTAGACCGGTATAAAGAAGAAGCTCTTAAAAAACTTAGAAATCTTGGACTTGTTCATGTAGAACAGATGCAGGGTAATAGCGAGAAATTATCTTCTTCAAAAGCAGTATACAGCCGTCTTGAGCTTGCTTCTATTTTGCTGTCGGACATTAAAATAGATAAAAAAAATCCTGTAAAGAGTATTTCTGTTGATAATGATGAGGCAGTATTAAAAGCAGAAGATGCAATTAACCTCTTTGAATCAAAGAAAAACTTTACAGAAGAATTAAGCAATGCTTTAAAAGAAAAAGAAAGGCTGACGGGTTGGGGCGGTGTTACACCGGAAGATTTTGAGTATCTTGCTCAAAAAGGCTTATTCCTGTCCATGTACGAAATACCAGCAGAATCCTATTCAAGAATACCGGAAACAGTAAAAACACTGTATGTGTCTTCAACAAAATCATTAACCCGTTTTTTAACGGTTTGTGAAACAAAAGAACGCCCGCAGGAGCTTCCGCCGGAAGCATTTGCTGTTGCCATGCCCGATCTTTCCTCTTCTGAGCTTGAAGAAAACATTGCTTCATATAAAAGCGAACTTGAAGAAATTGCAGCTGATATTACCTCATCGACAGCATTTTTACCTTCAATTTTAAAAGCAAT
>JAKJEU010000196.1 GCA_022705265.1 Pseudomonadota bacterium
ATATTTCATCAAAACTTTCAACACAATATGTAAGTGGTCTTATGATGACTGCTCCTTATTTTGAAAAAGCAACTGAAATTGCGGTCAAAGATGTAAAACCTGATGAAGAAAGTTACATTATGATGACTTATCAAATGATGAAGGATTTTGGGGCAAAAATTACTTTTAATAAACAAAATTCATCTTTTATTGTTATGCCTGAAAAATATAAGGCAAGAGATTTTACAATCGAGGCTGATTTTAATACGGCTAATTATTTCTTTACATTGGCGGCTGTTACTGGTTCTGAGATTAAAGTTACAAATGTAGATGGTGCGACTTTACAACCAGGGATTATTTTCTTAGAAGTTTTAAAGGAAATGGGTGCAGAAGTTGAAATAACCGATAAATTTATCCGTGTTAAGGGTCCTGAAAAACTTAAAGGTGGTTTTTCGGTGGATATGAAAAAAATTGCTGAAATGGCTTTGAATGTTGCTGCGATTGCTCCTTTTGCTGATGACGAGATTACGATGACAAATCTTGAACATATCAGAGGACATGAATGTGACAGATTAAAGGCAATGTCCGAAAATTTAACGGCTCTTGGTATTAAGAATAAAGAACATAAAGACGGAATTACAATTTATCCTGGGGTGCCTCAAAATGTTGTGCTTGACACTTTTGAAGATCACCGTGTCGCTATGTCCTTTGCTTTGACAGGGATTGCAGGAAACGGTTTAACCTTAAAAGACCCAGATTGTGTAAGTAAAACTTGCCCAACTTATTTTAATATTTTAAGAAGTATTGGAGTTGATTGCGAAGACATTGAAATATAAAATAAAAAAGGCTCTTAAAATATGATAAAGAGCCTTTTTTTTATTAATATTTTTTGATAAAGCCAAAAATTCTTTTTATAAAGCTTGTTTTTATAATTTTGTGGATTTTTTCATCCAAATCCTTTGATATTGGAGTTGCTTCCTCGTTAATTACCGAAGGCATTTCACCAATGTCTTTTAAAAAGAAATTGCGATGAATGAAAAATTCCTTGTCTTGATAAAAAGGCATACTTCTGGTTGATATTAAAAGAGGGATTATTTCTTTGTCTGAAAAATGTTCTTTTAAAAAGTCTTTTATTTTTTCAATATCAGTTGTCAAATTTTTTAATCTTTTGTCATTTGATATCAAAGATTCCTTATTAATTCGCAATAAATCTTTGTTTTCAAGAGGAATATTATCAATTATTATTATCGGTATAATTTTATTGTTTGAATATAACAAACCGTTGATTTGAATATTATTTATAATAGGATTTGAAATAATTTTATGGTTATTTTTTTCCAAGAATCCAAAAAGTTTTTCTTGAACCACTTTTTTTTCAACTTTTTTAAACTTTGAATCAAATTTGATTTTGTTTTTCAAATCTTTGATATTTTGTAACACCAATTTTTCTTGGTCTTTTGACAATTTTTTGCACTTATAAGCTTTTGATATTTCATAAGGAACAAAATATTTATAAGTTTCAATTTCAATGATATCTTCGTTATGAATTGCGATATGATAAAGGTCAATGAAGGCTTTTTTCACACCTTCCATTCCTGCTAATAATAGCCATTTTTTCGCATGGCGATAAGATTTTGGGTGGCCGTATTTGCCTTTGAAAAAATTATGACCTATAAGATATTTTGAATAAGGAGAGCTTCTTATAATTGCATTTTTAGCATCAATATCGCCGAAAACATCGGTTTTTTTATCTTTTGCAAGGTATGATACAATCGCTCTTACATTCATGTTTAAATGAGTTTGCATTCCTGCAACTTTTAAATAACAAACAAAGGCATTTTTCTCATCTTTTAAAGCAAGATAAGCATGCCCCATTAAAAATTGACAAGTATCAGAGTTTTTTAAGAATTCGTTTTTCTTAACAAATTTTATGACTTTTTCATATTTTTCGTGTTTAAGATATATTTTAAGGATATTTTCGTTAACATTTTTTAAAAAAGAAAAATCAGATTTTTCCAAACGAGAAGCTTTTAAATACCAATACAAAGCATTTTTATCATCTTTTAATATTTTAAAATAAATATCACCAATATTTTTAAGGCAAGAATAAGCTTTATATCCACCTTTGCGGTAATATTTTTTGTAACAATAAAGAGCCTTTTTATAATTTTGTTTAAGATAAAAACCATTATAATATAAATCGCCAATGCCTTTAAGTCCATCAACGCTTGTAAGCCTATATGCTTTTTCATAATATAAATAAGCAAGTCGGTATTTTTTTAAATTAAAATAAATATCGCCAATTTCTTCGTTTACATAAGTTTCACCCAAAGATACCATTTTTTCACAATATTTAAGAGCAAGCTTATAATCTGGTATTTTATTTTTATTATGTTCTCCATAAAGATAAATGTTTGCCAGCGAAAACACCGAATTTACATCATCTTTGTTTTCAGCCTCTTTGTAATAGAATATAGCTTTTTCAGTATCATTTTTCTTTTTTTGATATATTTGAGCAAGACAGAAAGCAGCACTTGTGTTCCCGTTATAAAAAGCTTTAAGACAATAAGAAATAGCCTCATCAATATTTTCTTCAATTCCGATGCCAAAGCCTAACATTCTTCCAAGATATTCTTGCGAAGAGGGATGATCTTTATCAGCCGAAATTTTAAACCATTTAAAAGCTTCTTTATAATCTTGATTTACTTCAAGACCAAGATAATACATTCCTCCAAGATAAAATTGTGCCCAAATATTATCTTGTATA
>JAKJEU010000197.1 GCA_022705265.1 Pseudomonadota bacterium
GCGACCTTTTTTAACAAAGGAATATCCACCACTTCCGAAGAAGCAATTTTATACATCGGCACATTTAAACTTTCCAAAAAATCCACCGAAGTAACATCAAAAGGAGTCGAAAAACATATCAAGCCAAGTTCCTGACATTTATCAAAAATCGCCTTATGCCATTCCCAAGGAGTATAAGCCTCTTCGTACAAATCATATAAAGAGCGACCATTCCAAAGGCTTTCTTTATTATTTATAACAAAGTCGCCTTCTTTTACATTCAAAGTAATAGTATCAGGAGTATAAGTTTGAAGTTTTAAAGCATCAACCCCAGATTCTTTTGCAAGTTCCACAATTTTTAAGGCTTTTTCCAGCGAATGATTATGATTCCCCGACATTTCAGCGATTATAAAAGGTTTATGAGACTTGCCTATATTCATATCTTTCCTCGTTTAATAAATAAAATTTGTTACAAAAAAACAATGATATAGCAAGTATACAACTAATTTATTAATTTTTGTTAATGAATATTTTTTTAGTCAGTGATATAATTCAAACGAATTTTTATTTTTTGAAAGGATTATTAGTGAAATGTCAGATGATAATAAACTAAAAATGATGGACGGGAACGAGGCTGCTGCTTCTGTTGCCCATCGTCTTAATGAAGTTGTAATTATTTATCCAATCACTCCTTCTTCACCTATGGCTGAATTATCAGAAGCCTGGGCAGCAGCAGGAGAAAAAAACATTTTTGGAACCGTTCCAGAAGTTGTTGAAATGCAATCAGAAGCAGGTGCCATCGGCGCTGTACACGGGGCATTACAAGCAGGAACAATGGCAACCACATTTACCGCAAGTCAAGGTTTGCTTTTGATGATTCCTAATATGTTCAAAATTGCTGGGGAACTTACTCCCTTTGTTATGCATGTTGCTGCTCGTTCTGTTGCAACTCATGCTTTGTCAATTTTCGGTGACCATTCCGATGTTATGAGCTGTCGCCAAACTGGTTTTTCTATGCTCGCATCTTCTTCGGTCCAAGAAGCTCATGATATGGCTGCGATTGCTGGATATTCTTCGATTGTTTCAAGAATTCCCTTCCTCCATTTCTTTGATGGTTTCAGAACTTCTCACGAACTTAACAAAGCATACAAAATCTCTAACGAAGAATTATCAGCATATATGAAGGGTTTGCCAATTACTGGCAATTCGGAAAGAGCTTTGACACCTGATAAGCCTGTGCTTCGTGGTACTGCTCAAAACCCTGATGTGTTCTTCCAAATTCGTGAAGCTTCTAATCCTTATTATGACCAAGTAATTTCTCATGTTGAAACTGCTATGAAAAAATTTGGCGAAGTAACAGGAAGAAAATATAACCTCGTCGATTATTATGGTGAAGCTGATGCTGAAACCGTTATTGTTATGATGGGTTCTGGTGCTGAGACTGCTGCTGAAACTGCATCTTTCTTGAACAAAAAAGGCGCAAAATATGGTGTTGCTAATATCCATTTATTCCGTCCTTTCCCATGTGATTTCTTGGTTAAAGCTATTCCTTCAACCGCTAAAAGAATCGTCGTATTAGACAGAACAAAAGAACCAGGTGCTGGTGGCGAACCTTTATATCTTGATGTAAGAAATGCTTTTTCCGAAGCTTTCCAAGATAATAAAATCTCTGCTATGCCAAAGATTTTAGGCGGTCGTTATGGTCTTTCTTCAAAAGACTTTACTCCTGCTATGGCTAAGGCTGTATTTGAAAATGAAAGCAAAAACCATTTCACAGTTGGTATTAATGATGACTTAACTCATAAATCTATCGCTTATGATAAGGCTTTCACTATCGAAAGTAATGATGTCAGAAAATGCGTATTCTTTGGTCTTGGGGCTGATGGTACTGTGGGTGCTAATAAAAACTCGATTAAGATTATCGCTGAAGACGGCGGTTTCTATGGTCAAGCATACTTTGTTTACGATTCAAAGAAATCAGGTGCGATGACAACTTCACACTTGCGTTTTTCTAAGAACCCTATCAAGGCTTCTTACTTGATTGACAAAGCAAGCTTTGTTGCCTGCCACCACTTCCCATTCCTTGAAAAGATTGATATGTTGCAAGTGGCTTCCGAAGGTGCAACTTTGCTTTTGAACGTTCCATACGAAAAAGAAAAAGTTTGGGACAGCTTACCAAAAGAAGTTCAAGCAGAAATCATCAGAAAGAAACTTAAACTTTATGCTATCAACGCTGAAGAAGTTGCTGAAAAAGTCGGCATGGGCAGAAGAATTAATACCATCATGCAAACTTGTTTCTTTGCTTTATCTAACGTTTTACCAAAAGACGAAGCTATTGCTGAGATTAAGCACTCAATTGAAAAAACTTACGGCAAAAAAGGTAAGGAAATCGTTGAGAAAAACTTTGAAGCTGTGGACGGTACTTTGGCTAACTTGTTTGAAATCGAAGTACCTGCTGCGGTTTCTTCAGTTATCGAGATGAAACCAGGTATGCCTAAGCATGCTCCTGAAATCTTGCAAAAAGTTAGCGGAAAAATCATCGAAGGACGCGGGGAAGAACTTCCTGTTAGTGCTTTTGAATTTACTGCTGATGGTACTTGGCCAACTGCAACTGCTCAGTATGAAAAAAGACGTGTTGCAACTCATATTCCTAACTGGGATCCAAACCTTTGTATCCAATGCGGAAAATGTTCAATGGTCTGCCCTCATGCTGCAATCAGAATTAAAGTGGCAAACAACAACGACATGACCAAAGCTCCTGCTAAG
>JAKJEU010000198.1 GCA_022705265.1 Pseudomonadota bacterium
TGTTGACTATGTCTGCTCCTCCGATTTTGGATAAAGAGGGCGATTTTTTAAAGCAAAAAGTTAAACTTCTATACAATATGGGCGATTTAAAAAACACCATAAAGCTTATAAGCCTTATACCAGAAGACATGAATTCGGAATATTACAAAGAACTTAAATATGATTCTTTGATGTTAAGCTTTTATTACAGAAAAACCTGTAAAGAAATCGAAACCGATGGAAGTTCAAGCTCTTATTTCGATAAATTAAGAGTGTTTTGTAACCTTTATCAAAAGAAATATGATAATGCCAAGTTAAGCCTTATGATTATGAGAGAACAACAAATCAAAGGTGAGCTTTTTTATTCCATTGCAAATGCTGTGATTGAAAAGGACAAGTTAATAGTAGAACCAGAAAAAGCCTCTTACCTTACCCCTACTATACTTGGGCTTTACCGCCTTAATAACCAAGAATTTTCACTTCCTTTGACTTCGAACACTGATATTTGGATTTTGAAAAATACTTTTAAAAATGGAAAAATCAATTTCGAAGACAAACTTAAATCAGCCGAAATTTTGATTTCAAAAGGAATTATTTCAACCGAAGAATTCAAAGAGTTCATTTTTAAAAACAAGGAAAATTCTTTAAAAAATGAATATTTAAAGAAATATATTGAAACTATTAACACTGTTGATGCTACTGACAAAACCAAAATGATAAGTGAGGCATTATCAAAGGCTTTAAAAGAAAACCGTTTCAAGCCTTATGCTTTATTATACGCTGACAAAATCAAAGAAATTGAACCAGAAGCTTCGAACATAAATTATTCTTATGAATTCATTGCATCTCTTCTTTTTGCTGGGGAATATGAGATTGCTTCTAATTGGCAAAAAATCGCTGAACGAGAAAGCGAAGTAAACGAAATTGCAAAGAAAACTGCGGCCACTTTTGCTCCTTTAATAAAAATTATCACAGGAACAGGTCATTATGGAAGCTCTTCTATTGCTTTGAAACGATATTATGATTACAAAATCGAAAAACAACAAATCAAAGAAAGCAAAGTATTATCAGACATTGAATATTTCGTGCGATTTTATCAAGGATTTGGCATAGAGCAAGACAGCAAAGTATGGCTTGATAAAGCCATTGATTTAAGCAAAATCGAAAGCCAAGAAGGTGTATCAGAGCTTATAACCGCCGTTACAGAAGAAAGGATAAGCGATGTTTTGGTCATTGGATTGAAAGAAATCAAAAACAATGACAATACTATTATTCCTTTTTTGGGATTTCTTAAAAAATACGACCTTAAAGGTGAGTTAAACGATATTTCGGTAAATCTTATTCTTGAAAGAATTTTATGAAAGAGTTTTTGAGTTCTTTTTTACATATGTTAAGAAGCGAACGAAACGCCTCTTCTAACACTTTGTATAATTATGAGCTTGATTTAATATCGTTTTTTAAATTTATCACTAAAATAAATGAAAAAGAAAAAATCCTTGTCCTTAATGATGTCTCAATCATAACCGAAGATGGGATAAAAGATTATCTTAACCATCTTTATAACAAAAAGCTTAAAGAGACCTCTCAGGCAAGGAAATTGTCTTCTATAAAGGAATTTTGCCGTTTTTTGTATTCCGAAAAAATACGAAAGGACGACCCCTCACTTAATATCGAGGCTCCAAAGCTCCCAAAATCTTTACCAAAATATTTAACCGAACACGAAATATCACTTATCCTTAAAAATATTGACATCGTGCTTCCGTTTGATAAAGCATTAATGATAAGGTTAATGATTGAGATATTATATTCCTCTGGTTTAAGAATTTCCGAGCTTGTAAGCCTTAAAACCAACAATATTGATAAGGATAAAAAACTTATCGTAATCGAAAACGGTAAAGGCGGTAAATTCAGAGTTGTGCCCTTTAACAATGCCGTGCTTGAAATTTTTAACGAATACATCAAGATAAGAGACATCTTCGTAACCTCGATAAGGGATAATAATTGGCTTTTCCCATCAAAAAGCAAAATCGGACATATTACAAGAGATGGTTTTTTCAAAATATTAAAAAAGATTGCAAGCAAGGCAGGAATATCAACAAAAAGAGTATCACCCCATGTTTTGCGTCATTCTTTTGCATCTCATCTTTTAAAACATCACGCTGACTTGCGTTCTATTCAAATTATGCTTGGGCATTCTGATATAAGAACGACTGAAAAATATACCCATATAATGGACGAAGCGTTGATAAAAGTAATGAAAAAATCTCACCCTCTTAACAACGCTTCACTTAAAAAATTTAAAAAATAAATTAATAACTTGTTTGTGTTTTATAAACTTCCAAAGCTTTATCAACCGCTCTGTTATTTATATTAAGCCCATATTTTTCACCCAAGACATTAACAAATTGAGTATATAAGCTTTCACTTATTTCATCTTGTAAATCATCTTGATTTGGTTTACACCAACATCTTCGTTATTTTTATCAGCAGAAATGACTTTTGACAAAGAAACAAAAACATATCCATCTTCGCTTTTTGATGAAAGCACTTCACCAACATTTTTAACATTAAACAAGGTATTAACAATTTCGTTTGATAAATTATCATTTACAATTCTTCCAACTTTTGAAACTTTGCTTACTTTTAAACCGTAATTTTTAGCCAAAGTTTCCAAAGACTTCTTAGCCTCAACTTCATTTGACAAATCGTTATAAGCTTTATCAAGCAATTCAATCTTTTTATCATTTTCCCATTTTTTGAAA
>JAKJEU010000199.1 GCA_022705265.1 Pseudomonadota bacterium
AGACCAAGAGTTTTAAGGTATTCGATTTCTTTTAAGAAACCAAAAGTTCTTGCCAAAGAAATATCTTTTTTGAAATCGGTGTTATAAAGGTCGATTTCCATTTGTTGTTTTCCGATAGCTTTGCTTTTAAATTCGATTTCAAAATCAATGATTAATCCATTATCATGTGGATATAATGAAGCCTTTGAACCATTTTCTTCGATTTCAATTTCTTTTATGATTTTAATAGCCTTTAAAGGAGCGTTTTGAACCATTGTTCCTGCGCTTTCGATTAAAAACACGAATTGTTTAGCACTTCCATCTAAAATAGGGAGTTCATAACCATCAATTTCGACCAAAGCGTTTGTGATTTGCATACTGTGAAAAGCAGCCATAAGATGTTCAACAGTTGAAACATTGACATCATCAGAATTTCCAAGGCAAGTACAAAGTTTTGTATCGACTACATTTTCATAAATTGCTTTTATTTCATTGTTTTTATCGGTTATGTCAACTCTTTTAAATACGATACCATGATTTACAGGTGCAGGTTTTAAAACAACAGTTGTTTGCTTTCCAGAATGCACGCCAACGCCCTTAAAGCTTATAGGGTTTTGTAAAGTTTTTTGATTATATTTGTTATTCAAAGTAGTCATAGTATTATTTATTCCAATCGTATTAAAAGCTTTTATATTGTTTTTACAATAACAAAGGTTTTTCAAGGATTCAAATCAATGATTGTTACGAGATGTTACAATATGAATTATTTTCTTTAAAATATTAAAAAAATGTCTTAAATTATATAAGTAAGTAAAAAAGCAATTTTTTAAGGATGACTATGGAAGACAAAATCTATAATAATCATGGCACAAATATTATATCCAATAATGCTGAACAACTTGTGATGCTTATTGATATGATTGCTAAACTTGGGGTTACTACTTCATCAAACGACGAACTTGAAGGTTTGTTGGAACTTATTTTAAAAAGCGCAAAAGAGCTTTCAAATGCTGATGGTGGTACTTTGTATACCATGAGTGAGGATGAAAATCGTTTGCAATTTAGTATTATGTTGAATGATACTCTGGATATTTATGATGGTGGTCTTTCTTCTCGTCCGATTACTTTGCCACCTTTGATTATCAAAAATGAAACCACAGGTGAATATAACTTTAAAAATGTTGCAACATTTTGTGCTTTGAAAAAAGAGGTTATTAATATTGCTGATGCTTATGAAAAAACAAAATTCGATTTTTCAGGGACTTATAACTTTGATAAGATAACAAAGTATAAGTCTGTTTCTTTTTTGACAATACCATTGTTAAGTAATGAAAATAAGGTTCTGGCGGTTATCCAACTTATTAATGCCAGAGACACTTATGGCGATATTATTTCTTTTGGTCAAGAAACTCAATTAGTTGTTCATACATTATGTGCAATTGCTGGTTTAATGATGGAAAATCAAAGGTTAAGACGCCAAAATGATCAAATGATGGAATCTTTTATTCGAATTGTGGCTCAGGCGATTGATAGCAAATCTCCTTATGATGGCTCACATTGTCAAAGAGTTCCTAATTTAGCAACAAAAATTGCTTCTGCGGTTTGTTTTGATGGTCATGAAGAATTTAGAAATTTCTCAATGACTGACGATGAATGGTATGCTTTACATCTTGCTTCATGGCTTCATGATATGGGTAAAATTACAACTCCTGAATATATTATTGATAAAGCAACCAAGCTTGAAACGGTTTATAATCGTATTCATGAGGTAAGGTCAAGATTTGAAATTTTAAGAAGAGATGCTCATATCGAATATTTGCAAAAACGCCTTAAAGGTGAAGAAAATCAAGAGTTGTTGGTAAAAGACTTTAATCAAAAAGTGGCCAAACTTCATGATGATTTTGAATTTATTGCATCTTTGAATGTTGGGGATAAAGTTTTGACCGAAGATGATGAAAAAAGGCTTGATGAAATTTCGAGAGTTAAATTTAAAAGAACTTTTGACGCAAGGCTTGGTTTGTCTTTTGAAGAAAAATCAAGAATTGAAAAACTTATTTCAAATCCTCCTGTGGATGAATATTTGTTGGATGATAAGCCTGAACATATATTTAAACAATATTGACCAAAGAAGAAATGAAAAAGGTTAATGAACATATTAATACTACTGTTGATATGTTGAAAATGATTAATTTCCCACAAAAGCTTGAAGTTGTAAGAGAATATGCATCTAATCACCATGAAAAAATTGATGGAAGCGGTTATCCAAGGGGTATTAAGGGAAGTGATATGTCTATTCCAGCAAAGATTCTTGCGATGGCTGATACTTTGGAAGCAATAACTTCATCAGATAAGCCTTACAGAGTTCCAAATAAGCTTAGCGAGTGCGTAAAAATAATGTCAGATATGGTTAAAAATAATAAATTTGATAAGGATATTTTTAACGCAATGCTTAAATCAAGAGCTTTGCAAGAATATGCAGAACAATATATGAAGCCAGAGCAAATTGATGAATTTGATGTGGAGCAATATTTAGTTCCTTAAAAAAAATTAAAGGTAATTTTGGTTTATTTTTTAAATTTTTCTTTTTTTATTAAAGAATGATAGGGGTTTTATTTTATTATGAAGGCGATTAAAATTAATAAGCTTTCTTCTGGAATTGTGAGCGAAATGAAGGTTCCAGGAAGTAAAAGCATGACGAACAGAGCTTTGATTATGGCTGTGTTTGCTGATGGTGTTTC
>JAKJEU010000200.1 GCA_022705265.1 Pseudomonadota bacterium
TTGATGAAGCAGTTTCCAAAAATAAATTATCGCCAACCGCTTCAAGTCCTGCTTCATTTGCAAAATTTACGATTTCAAGTTGACCAACTTCTTGCATATCGGTTTGACCGTCTAATTTTACTGCTACTTGACCTGCTTCGTTGATTGAAACTTCTGTGGCATCTTGTGGGACTGTGATGCCTGGCATTACTCTGTATCCATCATGGGTTACAATCTCTCCATTAGGGCTTAATTGAAAAGAACCAGCTCTGGTATAACCAGTACCTTTACCATTTGGAAGCTCGACTTGGAAATAACCTTTACCTTGAATAGCCATATCATAGGTATTATTTGTGTTAATCAAAGGTCCGCTTTCGGTTAAACGATAAACAGCAGCAGTTTTAACACCAAGACCAAGTTGAACCCCAGCAGGAACCACAGCACCTTCATCATTTGCATTTGAGCCAATTCTTCTGAAATTTTGGTAAAGCAAATCTTGGAATTCTGCTCTTCTTTTAGTATATGCAGTTGTGTTCATATTTGCGATGTTGTTGGAAATAACCTCAACATTTGTTTGTTGAGCAAGCATTCCAGTAGCACCTATATCAAGCGATCTCATAATATTTCTCCCACTTTAAAAATTATTGATAAACCCTTGCAAAGGTATCCATCATTTTATCTCTTCTTTGATTTTCCGCATCAATTAACTTGTTTGTTGCTTCATAAGCTCTGTGCAAAGCTATAACTTTTGTCATTTCGACCACAGGCTTAACATTAGATTGTTCCAACATTCCTTGTTCCAAAGCGGTTTCAACGGTTTCTTTTGGTTCATTTCCTTCAACGGTTTTATACATTCCGCTATAAGTTTCTTTTAATTTCAACCTATCATCAAAAGCAACCAATTTAACCTTACCAATTGGTCCGTTTTCTGTACTTAGCGTTCCATCTTTGAACAAAGTTATTTTTGCCTCATCAGGAGCAATAAAAAAAGGTTTACCGTCTTGCCCAAGCAAAGGATTACCATCTTCGGTAACAATCATTCCTTCGTTATTAAGCTTAAAATGACCGTTTCTTGTGTATCTTTCCCCATCGACTGTATCAAGCACGAAATAACCATCTCCATTAATTCCAAAATCAAGGTCATTTCCAGTTTTTTGCAAAGCTCCATCGGATAAATCTCTTACAATACCGAAATCATGTGTATATGTAAGTTTATCTTTAAGCAATCTTTCGTCATTTGAAGTCTTTGTAAAATACTGAGTAAAATGAGGCTCCATAGCTTTATAAGCCGGAGTATTCATGTTAGCCATATTGTTAGCAGAAGTTTCAAGATTACGCCATAAAGCAGTTTGTCTTGACAATGCTACATAAAGTGTATTTTCCATGATAACTTACCTCAAAAATATAAAAGTTAATTGTTTTCAAGGCTATTATGCAAAAGCTGTGCCAAAAAAAATAAAACCCGCCAGATTTATAATCCAACGGGTTAAGTTAATTTATATTAATCAAAATTTATTTTAAAAGATCATCAACAACTTTAAGTAATTCGTTTGCTCTGTTATCCCCTTGTTTAGACGATTTTTCAAGCAAATCCTTGGACTTTAATAAAAATTCATTATTTTTTGTTAATAAATAACGCTTGTAATAAGATTCTCCGATTAAATATTGAGCCAAAGGAACTCCTCTTTCCGCTGCAACTTCAAGCCAATAAATACTTTTTGCTGAATCCTTTTGAACGCCTTTTCCCTTAACATATAAAGAACTTAAAGCAAAAGCAGCCTTGGCATTACCATTTAATCCTGATTTCTCATACCAATAAAAAGCTTTTTCATCATTAATTCCACCCTCTAAAAGCCCGCTTTCATACATTGAACCAAGCATAAGAGCAGATTGATCGTCGCCTAATTCTGCTGCTTTTTCATAATTTAAAACAGCCCTCTCCAAATCTTTTTTAACGCCGTTTCCGTAGTGATAAGCCTTTGCAAGCCCAATATAACCTTTAACATCTTCATTTTTCGAAATATCGGTATAACATGAAAAAGACTTTTTATAACTTTTTGCATTATCAAGCTTCCTACATTCGTCATAAGATTTATAAACGATTTTTACTTCTTTTTTCTCGTTTTGAACAACTTCAACTTTTTTTTCCAAAGAAGCCTTGTCTTGGTTTTCAGGGACAACAGTATTAGAAGCACAACCAGCCAAAAACAAAGCAAATATTATTCTATACAAAATTTTTCTCCATACATCATTTTAATAAAACAATTATTTTTTGTTATATTAACCAATATTAACAAAATTTGCAAAATATAATTGATTTTACTTAGATTTTATTGTTATTACCACCACTTCTTGGAAACTTGCAATCCTCATTGGAGGCCCCCAAAGCCCAAAACCACAGGAAACATAGCTGTCCATTTTATCAAATTTCTTATATCCAAAAGCATTTTTATACATAAATTTCACAATATAATTAACGGGGAAAAATTGACCGTTATGAGTATGACCTGAAAGTTGTAAATCTATATCTTCTTTGCCTGATTCTTCAATAAATTTAGGAGTATGAGCAAGCAAAATTGAATATTTTTCATCAAAATTTTCAATGTCTTCCTTTAACTCTTTTACACTTTTTATATCCTTAGACCAAGGACGATTAACCTTCATATCTTGACCGATTATTTCAGTATTTAATTCTTTGATATAAATGCTTTCGTCTCTTAAAACATTCATGCCATAT
>JAKJEU010000201.1 GCA_022705265.1 Pseudomonadota bacterium
CCTCTTTGCTCTTTATCCGCTGTTTTATTTGTTGTCGCATACAACATGGCTCAATTTCATGAAATAAAATATGTTTCAAAATCATGCAAAAGTGACAGCTTTGTACTTGTCACAACCTTTTTATTAACCGTCCTTGTCGACCTTACCTTTGCAATCAGCATTGGCGTTGCGATGGCTTGTTTGTTATTTATTAAAAGACTTTCCGAAGTTACCGAAATTGAAATTTTGGAATCAAAAGACATTAAAAATATTATTTCAAAAGTAAGATCTTTGGAAGATTCATGGACCCTTCTTTTTTGGTATTACAAACCTTTTTGACAAAGCTTTTAATGTGTTTGACGACAATATTAAATTTTTTATTGTCAATTTTTCACATATCCAAGCAATCGATTCCTCAGGAGCTTTGTTATTCGAAAAACTTATAACCATTTGTAAAGAAAGAGGAATTAAAATGTTTGTTTGCGGTATTAAAAAACAACCTGAAAAACTTTTTAAAAAGCTTTCTTTGGATAAAAAAATCGGAAACGAATATATGGTAAACAGCATTTCGGATGCCTTGCTTTATATAAAAGACAACCATTAAACATAAAAAAAAGCCATAGTCATTAAAAACTATGGCTTTTTTATGATTTACATTTTAACTTATTTGCTAAATTTATCAATCAATCCCATAACCATAACAATGAATATAGAAACTGGGGCGATGTACTTAATCAAAATATTAAAACATTTTCCTAATACGATTTTTTTCGCATCTTCGTTAATTATTTCCTTAACTTTTTCAGCTTTTAAAACATATCCAGCAAAAATAGTAGTAAGCATTGCTCCAAGAGGTAACAAAACATTACCTTGAACAAAATCCATGAAATCAAAAAAATTCATGCCTAAAATTTTAAAATCTGATAATACACCGTTACTTAATGCTGATGGAATACCTAATATAAAAATCAAAGTTCCAATAACCACCGAAGACTTCACTCTTGAACAATGATGTTCATCAACAAACCAAGCCACAACAACTTCGAACACAGAAATCGCAGAAGTAAGAGCCGCAAGTAACAAAAGCCCAAAGAATAATGAACCAAAAAATGCACCAAAGGACATTTCAGCAAAAACTGCTGGTAATGTTATAAAAGCAAGACCGCCACCTGAGGCTGGATTAAATCCAAATGAAAACACAGCTGGAAATATTACAAAGCCTGCAAGCAAAGCAACAATAGTATCCAAAGCAACAATCCATGCTGCATTATCCGATATATTTTGTCCTTTTTTAAGATAACTTCCGTAAGTAATCATAACACCCATGCCCAAAGACAAAGTGAAAAATGATTGCCCAACTGCTGCTAAAACACTGTTCCATGTAAGTTTTGAAAAATTAGGACTTAAATAAAATTCCAAACCTTCTGATACTTTTGATAAGGTCAAAGATTTGAAAACCAAACCAATCAAAATAATAAAAAGAAGAGGCATCATGAATTTTACCGTTTTTTCAATTCCCTTAACTACTCCTGCTGAAATAATTCCAATCGTTGATGCCATAATAATGGTGTGCCAAATTATTGGCATATAAGAACCGCTTATATAATCAACAAAAGCAGAAGTAAAATCAGTTCCTTTTGACAAACTCCCCGTTACAGTCTTTACCAAATAAGCCGCAGCCCAGCCAGTAACAACAGTATAAAAGGATAAAATTATTGTACTTGCAATAATAACCATAGCGCCAACCAACCACCAAGGTGTGTTTGGTGCAAGAGCTTTAAAAGCTCCGATTGGGTTTTTTGAGGTTTTCTTACCCAAAGCCATTTCGGAAACCATGATTGGGTAACCAATTAAAAAAATGACCGCCATGTATATTACTACAAAAGCAGCCCCTCCATTTTCCCCAACCAAATATGGGAATCTCCAAATGTTTCCAAGCCCAATAGCAGAACCAGCAGCAGCTAGGACAAACATAATTTGTGACCCCCACTGTTCTCTTTCTTTTTTATTTAGATCGCTCAAAATTTTTCTCCTTATTAAAAAATTTGGTTAAAAAAAGAAGCCTCTTTACTAGCATTATAAAAAGAGACTTCTTATATAAATTCAAAAACTATTATAATTAAACTTTTCTTATATTTTCAATAAAACTTGTAACTTCTTTTTTAAGCATCATAGCCTTTAATGAAAGTTCCTCTGACGCTTTTAAAACTTCGGATGCAGAAGCACCAGTTTCGCTTGCAGCATGAGTTACAACTGAAATATTATTTGAAACATCAGCAGTTCCTCTTGAAGCTTGCTCAACATTTCGTGAAATCTCACCTGTCGCACTGCCTTGTTGTTCCACCGAGGATGCAATTGCTGTTGAAAATTCATCAATCTTATTAATAACCTCACCAATTTTGGTTATTGCTGATACTGCACCTTCTGTTTTTGATTGAATATCACTTATTTGAGATGCAATTTCGTCTGTTGCATTTGCTGTTTGATTTGCAAGGTTCTTAACCTCACTTGCCACAACGGCAAACCCTTTACCCGCGTCTCCTGCTCTTGCTGCCTCAATCGTAGCATTTAACGCAAGCAAGTTTGTTTGATTTGCAATATCAGTAATAAGTTTTACAACCTCACTAATTCTTTGCGCTGATTGAGCAAGTCCAGAAATCACTTCGTTTGTTGCATTAACTTCTGATACCGCTTGTCTTGCAATCATTGTTTCTTCAGATACCTGTCTTGATATTT
>JAKJEU010000019.1 GCA_022705265.1 Pseudomonadota bacterium
TTTTGAAAAAAAATGATATACATTTCTCTTTATTGGAAATCACGGGGTGTAGCTCAGCTTGGTAGAGTACCTGCTTTGGGAGCAGGGTGCCGTAGGTTCGAATCCTATCGCCCCGACCATTTTTCCTTTTTAAAAAAGGAAAGTTAACAGTGATCTCGTAGCTCAGCTGGATAGAGCATCTGCCTTCTAAGCAGAGGGCCACAGGTTCAAATCCTGTCGAGATCACCATTTTTAAATATTAAATTAAATGATGTAATTTAATTGTAAAATACCGTTTATATTATCGTTCAAATTGACTTTATCGTAATTTTAAAGCCCGTTTTTTCGTTTATATAAGGATATTTTATTTTGTTCACTTTTGTAAAACATATATTTTCAAGACATGAATGCGAGTTTAATCCAGAGGATTTCTTATCGATTGATAAATGTCAGGCGGATGTTTTGTTGCCAAGGCTTAAAGGTTTTAAGGATAATCAAAATAGTTTTCCAAGTTATGTCAAAAACCAACAAGAATGGCAAGAGATGATAGATAAAATGATATATTCCCTTGAATATATCTCAAAAAATGTGAACGGCTCAAAGGACCTTAGGTGTCTTGCTCGTTCAAAAAAGGCTTTAGAAGGGTATGAACTTTTATCAAAGCATTTTATGGATTTATGGGTTTAAGGTTTTATTACTTTAAACACTAAAAAACTGGGCTAATCCTTACAATTAGCCCAGTTCTTTTTTTTTATTAATATTCTCTTGTGATTTTCTTGAATTTTTCAACTCGTGCAAGCTTTAAAGCTTCTGGTGAAATATTGTCAAAAATTTCAAGCTGTTTTCTTAATTCTTCACCGACTCGCTTAATCATAAGCTTAGGGTCGCGATGCGCACCACCAAGAGGTTCAGGAATAATTTCATCAATTATGTTGAACTTTTTCAAATCTTGAGCAGTCAATTTCAAAGCATCAGCAGCCACTTGGACTTTTTGTGGGTCACGCCATAAAATAGAAGCACAACCTTCTGGTGAAATAATTGAATAAATTGAATGTTCAAGCATGACGATAGTATTAGCAGTAGCAATCGCAATCGCACCACCAGAACCGCCTTCACCGATAACAATGCTTATAACTGGTACGGTTAAATCAAAACTTTTGTACATGCTTTGAGCAATTGCTTCTGCTTGACCTCTTTCTTCGGCATCAACACCAGGGTAAGCACCAGCAGTATCAACAAAAGTAATAATTGGAAGACCGAATCGATTAGCAAGGTCCATAATCCTTTGAGCCTTACGATAACCTTCTGGTTTAGCCATACCAAAATTATGTTTTACACGGCTTTTGATATCGTTTCCTTTTTCTTGTCCAATTATTGCAACGGATCTTCCTTGAAATCTTGCGATACCAGTGATGACAGCGGCATCTTCACCAAAAAGTCTGTCTCCTGCAAGCGGTGTGAAGTCAGTAAATAATGCTTCAACATAATGAACGCAATGAGGACGGTTTGGATGTCTTGCAACTTGAGCCTTTTGCCAAGGTGAAAGCTTGCTATAAAGACTTATAACTTGCTTATGAAGCTTGTTTTCAAGGTTGGTAATTTCTTCGGCAATGTTGATATCATGGCCATCAGTTAAATGTTTAAGACCGTGAATTTTGCTTTCAAGTTCAGCAATATTCTTTTCAAAATCTAAATATGTATTTTCTTGTTCCATAGTCTAAATACCTTATTTTTAAAAACTGTTTTGTTATTTTGATATAAACATACTATAATTATTCTGTTTTTCAAAACTTAAATTACAAAGATAATAAAGGAATTTTAAATTGTTGGCTATTACTTTTATTTTTGGCTTTCTTGTGTCGGTTACTTTTGGCTGGTTTGTTGTTTGTTTATACTATCTTAATGTGTCAGAAGTCGTTATAAACACGCCTTATGATGTTTTTATGGTGGTTATGACTGTTTCAATGCCTCCGCTTTTGTTGTGGATTGTCGCAAGTCTTATTTATAACAGCGTTTTTATAAGAAAGCTTGTTATGTTCCAATCGTTTTTAACAGCAGAGTTAAGAAAAAATTCGGAAATTTACAATAATTCTTTGGCAAAAAAAGAAGGATTTAAAATAATCGAGGCAATTCCCACAATAACAACTTGCCTTAACAATATATTGGCTGGGATTTTTGTAAGTCTTGAAATTATATCAATGGAGGATTTAAGCCGTCTTTGGAGAATGGTCGGTTCTGGCGATAACGAGGCTTTGGCAAGGGAATTTATTAAAAGAATTAATAAAGCAGAATTAAGAGCAAGAGCATTAAAAAGTGATGAGTTAAAAGCCGAACTTTTAAGATTTTGTGAAAGATATGACCGACTCCTTAATTTAATTGAAAAGTATGATAGCGAAAAAATTATTGGAGAAAGTTTTGAAGTGTCTGATTATTCAAAGATTTATATTATGTTTTCGGGAATTTCCGTAAAAAACATTTTGCACAGAGCGGAAGATACGGAAGACAAAGTTTTAATATCGGTTGAAAAAGAAGACGAGATTTTTAATCCCGATGATTTAAACGAAGATGAAGAAAAAGAAGACGAGGATGAAAAAATCGAAATTAATTCGTTCAAGGAAGGTTTTGATTTTATCGCTAATAAAAGTGATTTTTTGCATAAATACAAAGATGTTAATTTGTCAAAAGAGGAAGAAAAAAATGATTAAAAAAACTGCTTTAAGTCTTTTGGTTTTAAGTTTTTTAAATATAACAGGACTTAACGCAGGTGTGATGGAAACTCACGCTATTTCAATGCACGGGGTTCCAAAACACGATAAGGATTTTAAACATTTTGATTATGTAAATAATATGGCGGTTAAGGGTGGCGAACTTAAAATGGCCTCCTTTGGCACATATGATACTTTTAATCCTTTTAATATCAAAGGCATTCCTGCTTCGGGTGTGTCTTATGTCTTTGATACTTTGTTGCAATCTTCATACGAAGAGGCCTTTACCGAATATGGCTTGGTGGCAAAAACCATCGCAATGCCAGAGGACAAAAGCTTTATCGAATTTACTTTAAATGAAAAGGCAAAGTTTCATGATGGAAAAAACATAACTCCAGAAGATGTGATTTTTTCGTTTGAAATTTTAAGAGATAAGGGCTCTCCTGTATATTCTTCTTATTACAAAGATGTCGAAAAAGTCATAAAAAGTGGAGAAGGCAAGGTTAAATTTGTTTTCAAAAAAGGTTCTGATAATGCCGAACTTCCATTGATTTTGGGGCAACTTCCTGTATTGCCAAAACATTTTTATGAGGGAAAAGATTTCGAAGCCACAACTTTAAAAAAGCCTTTGGGAAGTGGTCCTTATATGGTGGACGAATTTGAACAAGGTCGTTTTGTAACATATAAAAGAGTAAAGGATTATTGGGCAAAAGATTTACCCGTAAATGTTGGTCGTTATAATTTTGATAAGATAAGATTTGATTATTACCGTGATACTACGGTTGCTTTGGAAGCTTTGAAATCAGGGGCTTATGATTTAAGAATTGAAAACGAGGCTAAAAAATGGGCTTTGGCTTATAATGAGGAAAAACAAGGATTTTTAGTCAAGTTTTTCAACAAAAAAGAAAGCCGTCCTAAAATTATAAAAGGCATTTTTAATCATGACAACCCAAGCGGTATGCAAGGTTTTGTTATGAATACAAGGAAAGAAGTTTTTCAAAATCGCAATTTAAGAAAAGCTTTGATGTATGCTTTTGATTTTGAATGGGCAAATAAAAGTTTGTTTTATGATTCGTATAAAAGAACAAAAAGTTATTTTGATAATTCCGAACTTGCCTCAAAAGGCTTGCCTAATGAAAAAGAGTTGGAATTTTTAAACAAATACAAAGACGAGCTTTCCTCGGACATATTTGACCAAGAGTTCAAAGTTCCAGTTACGAACGAAAAAAACACTATTCGTGACAATCTTGAAATTGCTCGTAATATTTTAAAAGAAGCAGGTTATACAGTCGATGAAAACGGGGTTTTAAAGGATAGTAAGGGAGTTTCAGTTGCTTTTGAATTATTGCTGGATTCTGTGTCCGCTCCAACATGGGAAAGGGTCGCAAAACCGTTTACCAACAATCTTAAAAGACTTGGAATTGATGCGAAAATAAGAGTTGTGGATGTCAACCAATATCAAGACCGTCTTAATGATTTTGATTATGATATGATTGTTCATGTTTATGGTCAATCGTTATCTCCTGGAAATGAGCAAACTTACTTTTTTGGAAGTGAGGCTAAAAACCAAAAGGGAAGCCAAAATTATGCAGGAGTTTCTTTGAAATCTGTCGATGATGCGATTGCTTTGGTTTTAAAATCAAAAACCAGAGAGGAATTAATTCAAAATGTAAAGCTTTTGGATAGAATTTTGTTATTTGGATATTATGTTGTGCCTCATTGGCATTTACCAGTAACAAGAATTGCTTATTTAGATAAGTTTAATATCCCTTCAACTCCTATGAAAGGTGTTGATATCATGTCTTGGGAAGTAAAATAATAAAACAAAAGAGTAAAAGATATAGGGTCTTTTACTCTCCGTGGTTTCATTACAATATCTTTAAGATGTGTAAAGCATCTCTTAATTTTTCTGGATTAGTGTAATGAATTCCTCTGATACCTTCTTTTATCGCAGCGTCGACATGAGACAAGGTATTATCAATGAACAAGCTTTCCCGTGGGTTGATATTAAATCTTCGTATCATCATTTTATATATCATAGGATCAGGCTTGCATACCTTTAAATTGGCTGAGATAAGGTTGTTTTCATAAGGTATCGCATAAGTATATTGTTTATCCATTTCCTTAAACTTGCACAAAGGAAAATTGGTAAGCCCATATATTTTATAAGACATTCCTTTAAGCTCATTTAATATTTCATAAGTTTCACTATTTTTACCGCCAATCATTTCTTGCCATCTTGTATCATAAGCGGTAATTGCTTCTTTATATTCTGGGTGAATTTTAATTAAATCTAAAATAACTTTTCTTGGTTCTTCCCCCATATTACAACGATTTTCAAAGTCCTTGGTTAAGATATGATTTAAGAAAAAATCAATATCTTTTTCGTCTTTTAATATTTTACGGTACAGGTATCTTGGGTTCCAATCAATAAGAACTCCGCATAAGTCGAAGATAATGTTTTTTATCATTCATATCACTCTCCCTTATATTACATTGTAACATAAAATGTGGAAATTTAGAAACATTTTAATCGCGAAATGTTACATTATATTTCAAAAACCATTCCATCATAGGCAGGCTCTACATTTGCGGGTATTAGAGTTTTGACATGTTCGTAATCAACACTTGGGCACATATGGGTAAGATAAGCCCGTTCAACTTCAAGCTCTTTTACGATTCGCAACACTTCGTTTAGGTTAGCATGAATAGGGCAGGGTTTGTTATCAATGGTTTGGCAACCGATGACAAGCTTTTTAATGCCTTTGAAAATCTCATGATAATCATCAATTATATCAGAAAAATCAGTAATATATCCAAAATCATCCACGCGGTAACCAAAGCTTTTTATAAAGCCATGATGTTGGTTGCAAGTGCTTACCTTGAACCCAGCAATCTCGGTGCAAGTGCTTGGTTCTAATATATTTGGCTTTGTATAAGGAGTAAGGTATAAATCACCAAGCATTCTTGGAGGTGCAAAAACAAATGGAAATCTTTGTTCCAAGGATTCCAAAGTTTCTTTTGAACCATAAATGTTAAGTACGGAATTCATAAGACGGTTTATATCTCGTAAATCCACCAATCCGCCAGTGTGGTCAAAATGGTCATGGGTAAATAAAACGCCGTTTATATATTTGATATTTTCTCTTAAAAACTGTGTTCTTAAATCGGCCGAAGTGTCAATTAACAATCTTCTTCCATCTTCTTCGATTAACACGGACGACCTTGTTCTTATGTTTTTTTTATTATTTGGGTCACAATCGCCAAAACCTCTGGCAATAGAAGGAACACCAGCAGAAGAGCCACAGCCAAGTATAGTAATTTTCATTATTTTTGTACTCCGCTAAAAAGGTCATAGAAATTTTTTGTCGTGATATTTTCCATATCTTTTACATCAATTTCTTTTATCTCGGCAAGACATTTTAAGGTATAAGGAATTAATGCAGGCTCATTTTGCTTGCCTCGAAAAGGATGAGGGGCAAGATATGGCGCATCGGTTTCGATTAAAAGCCTATCTAAGGGAATGGTTTTGAAAATGTCTCGTAAAGCAAAGGACTTTTTAAAAGTAATTATTCCAGAAGCCGAGACATAAAAACCAATTTCAAGCGCAAATTGAGCCAAGTCAAACCCGCTTGAAAAACAATGCATAACACCTTTTATTTTGCCTTTGTACTTTGATAAAATTCTTATCATATCGTCATCAGCGTCTCTGGAATGAATGATGATAGGCAGATTTAATGCCAACGCAATTTCAAGTTGTTTGGTAAAAACCATTATTTGGTTTTCTTTTTTTGCACTGTCGTAATAATAATCAAGCCCGATTTCACCAATAGCTACAACCTTGTTTTTTTTGGCATTTTTTATAAAAGCATCCTCATCAAAACCAACATATTTATCAGCATATTCAGGGTGAATCCCCATGGTTGTATATACTTGGTCATTATTATGTGCAATTACAATATTTTTTTCAAAATCGTCAAAAGAAGTCGACACAGTTAACATCTTTTCAACATTATTGCTGGTCGCATTTAGAATAATTTCATCAAGGTTCTCAAAACTTTCAAGATGAACATGGCTGTCTATCATATATTCCCCGTCAAAATCGAAATAAAAGTTTGCCTTAAATCCATGTTAAAAGGTATTTTAGTTTCCTCAAACATTTTCAAAGCTTTTTCATAATAAATTGTAATGTTTTCATCATAATTCATTTTTGCTCGATTGTTAAGAGTAAGAAGAATAAAATTTTTAAATATATCCGATTTTATTTCGTCTTTTACGATATTATTTACAACTTTGTTTGCAATGTCGTAATCGATATTAGGGAAATTTTCAATCACATGACGAATTGACGCATAAACATCAAGCCCGTTGTTTTGCAAAAATTCCAAGCCTAAGCCCACTGAACCATCACAGTAATTAAGAACTACCTTCAAATCCTCTTTGCTTATGTATGGATAATTTTTAAGGATTATAGAGCTTATTTCTTCATCACTTAAAACCTTGAATTGGATTTTACGGCATCTGGATTTAATAGTTGGTAAGATTTTAAAAAGGCTGTGGCATATAAGGATTATCACAGTATTTTCTGGTGGTTCTTCCAAAAATTTCAAAAGACAGTTGGCCGAATTATTGTTCATGTCGTCAATGCTGTCGATTATTACTATTCTTGAACCACCTTGCTTCACGGGAGAAATATTAAAATTTTCGATTAAATTTCTTACCTGTTCAATTGTGATAGAATTTTCTTTTTTTAAATCTTTTAAATCGTCCTTAGTTATAGTGTCGCCTTTGTTAAATTTTTTATCCAAGGCTTTTTTTTCATCTTTGTGAAGGTCGCGGGTTAATACAGTAATCGCAGGGTGGTTTTCGATAAAACTTTTTGAATGATTTTCATATTCGCAACTTATAACATGGCATGCAAAATCATAAGCAGTTTTAAATTTTCCAACACCTTTTTTACCGCAAAAAAGCCAAGAGCCATAGACACTTTTATTTTCGTAAAGCGAAATAAGTTGATTTAACATTATTCTTTAAAAAACCTTTTTTTGACTTCAAGTTTTAAGGCAAAAGAAATTTCCTCTATTGACTTGTTTGCATCGATTACCACACAACGAGAAGGGTTGGCTTTTGCTATTTCAAGGAAGCCTTCTCTTAATCTTTTATGGAATTCGATGTCCATTTTTTCAAATCGTAATTTTTCCCCAGCCCTTCTTAAACCGATTTCAGGGTCGATATCAAGGATAAAGGTTAAATCAGGAGCAAAGCTTTTTAAAGTAACATTGTGAATGGCCATTAAGTCTTCTAAACAAATGCCTTGTTTATTGTAACCATAATATTGATATGCCAAAGTTGAATCCGCAAAACGGTCGGAAATAACCCATTTTCCTTCTTTTAATGCAGGCAAAATTTTCTTTTCCAAATGGTCATATCGTGCAGCATAATACATCAAGGTTTCGCTTATCGAGCTCCATTTTGTAACATCGCCTTTTAATATGACATTTCTAAGCTCTTCTGCACCGATTGTGCCACCTGGTTCTCTGGTCGTTACGACTTCTCTGCCATATTCTTCTAAAAAATGACGAAGCAATACCGCCTGAGTAGTTTTTCCAGTTCCTTCACCGCCTTCGATTGTTATGAACATTAAATTTTTTCCCTTAATTGTTTTAAGAAATATTTAAGTACAGCTTTGAATTTTCCACGGTAACCTTGTTTTAAAATGTCTTCACCTGCTAATAAATCAGCTTCTTGGGTTTGTTTGTCGAACACAGGGTTTGTAACAATAATTCTTCCAATTTTATCGCCTTTTTTAATCGGAGCTTTAAGAGGGCTTTCATATACGACTTCAATTTTTGTATCTTTTCTTTTCATTTTTGGTAAAGTTACAACAAGATTTTTATCAACAGTAGCAGAAACCTCTTTAACATCGCCAAGCCATACAGGCAAGCTTGTAACTCTGTCGCCTCTTTTATAAAGAGTGCGGTTTTCAAATTCTTTTAACCCCCAATTAATCAAAGTTTCAGCTTCCTTTGATCTTGCACGATTGGAATTAAGACCATTTATAACCATTACGATTCTTCTGTCATTGATTTTTGCTGAGCCAACTAAACCATATCCTGAAACCTCAGTGTGGCCAGTTTTAAGACCATCTGCTACTCCCTTTAAACTTCTTATATAAAGAAGAGGGTTGCGGTTTTCTTGTCTTATTTTATTGTGAGTGAATTCTGTTTCTTGATAAATAGTATAAAGTTCAGGAAAATCATTTATAATATGACTTGCTAAAATTGCTAAATCCCGTGCTGACATGTAATGATTTTTATCAGGAAGACCAGTAACATTGGTAAAATGAGAATTTTTAAGCCCAAGTTCAGCTGCTTTTTCATTCATTAACCTTACGAATTCTTCTTCTGTCCCTGCGACACCTTCTGCTAATACTATGCAAGCGTCATTTCCTGATTGGATTATAACACCTCTTAAAAGATCGCCAATAGAAACCTTGCTTTGTGGTTTTAAGAACATAGTCGAACCGCCCGTCTTTGCACCACCAACTTTCCATGCTCGATCACTTACTCTGAAACCTTCATCTAAAGATAAGACACCTGATTTAATTCTGTCAAAAATCATGTAAACAGTCATCAATTTGCTCATTGAAGCAGGAGGCATTTGTTCATCAGCATTTTTGTTAAGCAAATCAATATTAGAAGTCGTATCCGTAATAACGGCATATTTTGCATTTGTCATTATGCTTTGGGCATTAACATTTATGCTTGAAAGTATTATTAATAAAGCTATTAGAATTTTTTTTGACAATTTTTAACTCCTCACAAAAAATTTTTTAATTATTTGTCTGTTATGATTTTTGCATTTTTTATATTAGCATTTATAAATTGATTGTAAACTTTTAATGCATCAAGAGTATTATAAAATGGTCCGACCCTCACTCTGTAAAAGTTTTTAGAATTTATTAAAGCGGTATAAACATCAATTTGTTCATTGCTTAAAAAAGAATTATTGGAGACAAGTTCGTCTTTTAATCGTAAAGCGTTTTCATGGCTTTCAAAAGCACCAAGTTGAATATATTGAATCGTTGATTTAGTTACATCATAAGCATCACCTTTATCAAAAGTAGCAGGCTCAGGTTTAATATTTACAAGATTATATTCTTCGACTTCTGCTTTCTTATAAAGATAAGGGTTTTTATATGATTTTGATGAACTTAAAAGCTCTTCTTTTAATCTTTTGCTTTCTTCTGGTATTATTTCAACTAAAACTTCTGTGGTACCTTGCCCTTTAAAGCCTAAGGTATCTGCGGCTTTTTTTGAAACATCGATAATACGATTTTTTGCAAAAGGTCCTCGGTCATTTACTCGTAAAATTACCGAGCGATTATTCCTTAAATTTGTAACTTTTACAATGCTTGGAAGAGGGAGAGTCCTATGAGCAGCTGTCATAGAATTCATATCATATTTTTCGCCATTTGCGGTTAGACCCTCGTGAAAATCCTCGCCATACCAAGAGGCTGTACCTCTTTCTGAATAATCATAATTTTCTTCTGGATAATATGTTATACCAAAAATATCGTATGGTTTACCGATTTTATATGTTCCACCATTTGAATTTGTTATTTTTCGAATCCCACTGTTTGAAGAATAGATATAAGGTTCGTGTATATTATTACAACCTGATATTAAAAAGACAAAAGTAAAAAGACTAATTAATTTCTTCATCGTTTAATTTCCATATTTCAAAAAGCTCATCTGTTGGGTATCCGTCAGCGGGAAGCCCCATTTCAAGCTGTACTTGTCTTAATGCTTTTCTTGTTTTTTCACCGATAACTCCATCAACTCCTTCATTATAAAGGCCTAAATCCATAAGTTTTTCTTGGATTCTCATGGCTTTTGGTCTTGAAATGGCTCTGGTTAAAAAGCGTTTTCGTTCAATTATTGGTTTATAAGCAAAAGCATCAGCAAGTTGACATGCTGATATTACATAATAATTCGATTTGTTCCAACTTTGCAATATTTTAAAGTTATTAAACCCTAAAAAAGTTGGTCCAAGATACCCTTCTGGCATGATAAGTTCAGCTTTTAATGATGTATTAGAAAAATCATCGGAGTTTACAGGCAATATTCCAATCTCTAACCATTCTTTTACAGAGTGAGTTTCGTTGTTTTTAAAAACTTTCCAATCAAAGTCATTTGGAATACTTACTTCGATAAGGCAAGGTTCACTTTTATTATAACCAATCATACTAAGATAACGGAAAGAGGAAGCAAAAGCATCATCAAAGGTAAAAAGATTAATTTTTCCATCATTATTACCGTCAGCAGAATAAATAACATAAGTTACAGGCATAAATTGGAAAAATCCAAAAGCGCCAGCCCAAGAACCTTTTAAATTAAAATCAAGGACTCCTCTGTCAATGGATTTTAAAAGAGCGGTTAATTGGGATTTAAAAAAATCCTTGCGGTTAGAAGAGTAACTTAAAGTGATAAGAGAACTTAATATGTCAAAATGCCCTGTAACTCTTCCAAAATCAGTTTCCATAGCATATAAAGCGGTAACAATATGTTTGTCAACATTATATTGTTGTTCAAGTTTATTAAGCTCTTTATTTCTTCTTTCAACAAATTTTTGCCCAATTCTTATCCGGCGGTCATTTATCATTTTTTCAAAATAATTCCAAAAGGTAAGAACATGTTCAGGTTGTTTTTGACTTAATTTTAAGACTTTTTCATCGATTTTAGTATTATCAAAAGCCCTTTTAATGGTGGCCTCAGAAATATTTTGTGAAACGGATTTTTTATAATTTTCAATCCATAATTCAAAACTTTCCTCGGCACTCACCTTAAAAGGGACAATAAGCAATAATTGTAAAATCAATAAAATTTTTAACATAAATAATTTATACAATAATATGGTAAAAATTCCATTAATTTTGAAATTTTAGTTATTAGGTCATACCCATAGCTTTAACAAGTTGATCTTGCATGTCAAAGGTTCCCCAAACTGACCAAGCAACAATACCAGACACCATCAAAATAGCAACAGTATTCAAAACCGCAGCTTTGGTTGCAATTGCTTGCTCACTTTCGTTAAGCCATTCGTTTGAAATTTGGTCAAGAGCCAAAGCAAAGTTATCAAGTTCGGAATAAATTCTAAGATCTCCGATGATTTCTTTATCAGGGAAGTTATATTTTGTTTTATATAAAGCTTCGCCAAGGTTATCACCGTTTGTGATGTAAACTAATGCTTTGTTTACTCTTTCTACAACATATGGAGAAGCATCGTTTGTAAGGTTTCGTAATGCCTTTGATACAGGAGTTCCAGCTTTCACCAAAGCCGCCAAAGCAAGCAACCAGCTAACCCCAGTAAACACACGATAAAGTGACCATGGTGGGACATTTTCAACATAAACTCTGTAACGGTTTTTCCATCTTGGCATTGATAAAATCAAAACCGTGAATAAGACAATAGGGAACACAATCAAAACCCACCATTTATCTTGTACAAACTCGGATAAGTCAACCAAAGTTTTAGCAACCCCAGTCCATCGAACATTTGGAGCAGCGTCAATCATAGGAGGCACCATGTAAACACCGATTGCCCATAAAATCAACAAAACCAAGCAAAATAAGAAGGCAGGATAGCTGGTCGCCTCGATAATAGGACCAATCATCCTTTTAACACCTTCGGTAACTCTGATTAAGTTTTCTAAGGCTTGATCAAGGTGAGATACGTCACCCACGGATAACATCAATCGTTCAGAAGGAGGAGCCCAACCTCTTAATGCTTCGGAAAAAGGCTCACCGTTTTGGAGTGATTTTAACCAATATGAAACAGCAATAGCCAAAGGTTCACCAGGATTTTTTCCACCATCAGAAAAAA
>JAKJEU010000020.1 GCA_022705265.1 Pseudomonadota bacterium
AAGAAAAATTGATTCACGCGAGAAATTTAATGAATACCTTAAAAATTTCTCCAAATGAAGCATATAATAAATATAATATCAAAATTAACCAAGATGGAGTTTTAAGAAGTGCAAAAGATTTGCTTTCACTTCAAGAGGTTGATTGGAATAAGCTTGGTGAAATTTGGCAAAATATAAAATACTTTGATGAAGATATTCGTGAGCAAATGGAAATCGAAGGAAAATATGCTGGTTATTTAAAAAGACAAGATTCAGATATTCAAATGTTCAAAAAAGAAGAGGCTTTGAAAATTCCTGATATAATTGATTATTCAAAAATAGGGGGATTGTCAAGAGAAGTTGTATTTAAACTTAAAAAAGTTATGCCAACTAATATCGGAGTTGCATCAAGAATTCCAGGAATAACACCAGCAGCAATAACAGCAATAATAGCATATATAAAGAAAGGTGATTTTTAAATGTTGTTAGAGGATTTAGGAAGTCGTATTTGTATAATGGGGCCATCAAGTTCTGGAAAGTCAACACTAACCAGAGCTATTGCAGACAAAAAAGGAATTGAATATTGCCATCTTGATTCTATGGCTCATATTCCTAATACAAATTGGGTAAGATGTGATAATGATGAGTTTATTAAAAAACATGACGAATTTATTAAAAAAGATTCATGGGTAATCGATGGAAATTATAAACTTACTATACCTCAAAGATTTGATAGAGCAACTGCGGTTATTTTTTTAGATTTTAGTCCATTAAAATGTTGTTTTTATTATTTAAAAAGATGTCTTTTCAAAAAGAATAGGTATGGAACTCTTGAAGGAGCAAAAAGTGACTTTTCTTTTGAATTGTTAAGATATATTATATTTGATTATTCAAAAAAAATTGATTCATATAGAAAATTGATGGAATCTAAAAAAAATATTTTTAAAATATATGTGAAAAACAGAAAAGAATTAAATGAATTGTATATAAAGTTAGGAATTAGTTATAAAGACATGTAAATAAGCGAATCGTTATAAAGATTCATATTGGGAGGCATATAAAATTATGCTTCCCAATTTTTTTGAAAATAGTTAATTTTTTATTAAAATAAGTTATTGAAAATACTATGAAAATATTTTTCTTAAAATTTATCTTGTATTGAGATATAATTATAATATATATTGTAAAAATGAATGAAAGTTTATTTTTTGAAAAAATGGGCTTTAATGTTTCACGTGAAACATTTTTAAAGCTAGAAACCTATGTTGCTCTGTTGACTAAATGGCAAAGAGCAATTAATCTTGTCAGTAAAAATACATTAGATAAAGTTTGGGAAAGGCATATTTTTGATTCTGCTCAAATTTTAAAATTAATCGATAAAAATAATATAGCAGATTTAGGTTCAGGGGCAGGATTCCCTGGGATGGTTATTGCTATATTAAATCCAAATTTCAATATTACATTAATTGAAAGTGATTCACGAAAATGTGAATTTTTAAGAGAAGTAAAAAGAAAATGTAATGTTGTTAATGTTAGTATTTTTAATGAAAGAATAGAAAATTTAAAAGAGTTCAGTTATGATTATGTGATTTCGAGGGCTTTGGCATCTTTAAAAGAATTATTAATTTTGTCACAAAATATAACAAATAAAGATACAAAATATGTATTTTTAAAAGGTGAAAAATTACAAACAGAGTTAGAAGAGGTTAAAGAATTTTTTAACTTGAAATATGATATATATAATAGTATAACCGATATTAATGGTAAAATAATCAAAATTCAGGAGGTAATATGAATTTTAACGAAATGCCAAGAGTTTTATCAGTTGCAAATCAAAAAGGTGGTGTTGGTAAAACAACTACGGCTGTTAATTTGGCAACAGCAATATCAACAGTGGGTAAAAAAGTATTATTGTTGGATTTAGATCCACAAGGAAATGCTACTGTAAGTGTTAATGCGAGAAGAAATTTGAATGTAAATTCATATCAAGTACTTATGGGATATGAAAGTATTGATAATGCGATTAAGGAAACCGCTATTCCTAATCTATATATAATTGGTTCTGGAAAAGAATTATTAGGTGTTGATATTGAATTATCACAAGAAGAAAAGCCACAATATTTTCTTCTTGAAGCAATAAAAAATACAAAAATTAAGCTTGATTATATAATAATTGATTGCCCTCCAACTTTGGGGTTGCTTACAATTAATGCGTTGGTTGCATCATCAGCCGTATTAATGCCTATACAATGTGAATATTTGGCATTAGAAGGTGTGGCTGATTTAACCAAGAATATAGATTTAGTAAAAAGAAATTTTAATCCAAGTTTGGAAATTCAAGGTATAGTTTTAACCATGTTTGATGGAAGGAACAAATTATCAGATATGGTTGCAAATGATGTAAGAAATGCATTTGGAAACAAGGTTTATAATACAGTTATACCAAGAAATATAAGAGTTTCAGAAGCTCCATCTCATGGGTTGCCTGTAATATTATATGATTATAAATGTGCTGGTTCTGATGCATATTTAAAGTTGTCTAAGGAAGTATTGAAAAGGGAGAAGGAATTATTATCATGAATGATAAAAGAAGAATGGGCGGTTTAGGAAGAGGTTTATCAGATTTATTAGGTGAAGGTGCAAATGCTTCGGAAGATATTTCAGAATTAGATAAAGTAAAACAACACAGATTTGTTAATATAAACTTGCTTGCTCCAAGTCCATACCAACCAAGACATACTTTTGATGAAGAAAGTTTAAATAATCTTGTGGCTTCTATTCAAGAAAAGGGGGTTTTACAACCTTTATTAGTAAGAAGAGATCCAGAAGATAATAGTAGATATGAAATTATTGCTGGTGAAAGAAGATTTAGAGCTTCCCAAATCGCAGGATTAACTGAACTTCCTGTAATCGTTAAAGAAATGAATAACCAAGAGGTTCTTGAAGTTGCTTTGATTGAAAATATTCAAAGACAAGATTTGAATGCAATCGAAGAAGCAGAAGGTTATAACAGATTAATTGAAGAATTTAATCATACACAAGAAGAGCTTGGAAAAATTGTTGGAAAAAGCCGTAGCCATGTTGCAAATACTATGCGTCTTTTGACTTTGCCATCAGGTGTAAAAGATTTGGTGGTTCAAGGTAAACTTACAGCAGGTCATGCAAGAGCTTTGATTACAGCAAAAAATCCAGAAGAGTTAGCTGAAAAAATTGTTTCAAAAGGCTTGAATGTAAGACAAGTTGAAAAATTAGCTCATAGCGAAGAAAAGAAAAAAGAAAAACCAGTAACTCAAGCAGAAGTAAAAGAAGATGATGCAAAAGCATTAGAAGAAGAGCTTTCAAGAATGCTTGGAACAAAAGTTGCAATTAAATTTAAAGAAAAAGGTGGAGATATTACAGTTACATTTGATAATCTTGAAGTTCTTGATACTTTATTAAAAAGATTAAGTAATGATGGTTTATTGATTAAAAAATCAGAAGAATTTGAAATAATATCTACTGATGAAGAGCAAGAAAACATTCAAGAGGAACAAGTAATAGAAGAATCAGAAGAAGAACCATATCCATTAAATGATGAACAAATAGTTGAAGATGGTTCAGATATGGTTCCAGAAGAGCCTGTTGAAGAGATTATACCAAAAGAGGATGAACAAGAGACTGAAAAAGATATTTTTGAAAAATTACAGACAAAAGAACAAGAATATCAAGAAGGTATGTCTTTGGATGAAGTTCAAAGATTGCTTCAAGGTGAAGAAATAATCGAAGAAGAACAAAAATAACCTTTAAGACCAATATTTACAAGGGTTGTTTCATGTATATAATAAAAAAGGCTATTAAATTAATAATAGCCTTTTTTTTTGGTTATTGACGATAATGTTTCTGAGCTTGTTGCAGCATATGATTTTTTATCATTTCGTTACTTTTGCCTTTATCAGCGATTAAAAATACGATTTCAGATTCACCAACAAGATAACGGCTGTTTTCAACTTTTGCTCCGACATTTTCCATTTTTTGATTACCACTTGAAAATAATACATTCAAAGATTTTGTATCAGGAGAAATTGGTAAATTATGCCAATCAATCTTTTCATTGTCATTACTGTTCATTAAAATAATAATATCCTGTTCTTTTCCTTTTGAAACAAGCGACAAATGATTTTTTCCAACTACATCATTTCCATAAGATTGACTTCCATTAACATTAAAATAATGATGAGAAGAAGTATCTTTTATTTGTGGATATTTTTTAATCATATCCATGATATAGCCCATAGTTTTTGGAAGCTCGCTAAATTCAGGTTTTAAAGGTTCCCAATTAATATAAGAAGTTTTATTATCTTGGTTCCAAGGGTTGTTATTTCCATATTGAGTTTTTGCAAATTCAGTTCCAAGACGAACAAGAGGGGTTCCTGGTAATAATACTTTTGTGATAAAACTGTTAATTAATTTTTTTGAAAGCATTTTAGGATTCCCATCACCATAACCAGCGGCAGGATCGCTGTTGCCATCACGATTATTTTCACCGTTGGCATAGTTATTTCTGTCACGGTATACGAGATAGTCATATTCAGTAAAACCATCATGAGTAGTGGTTTCATTGACCACAGAAGCAACATTAGGATCGTTATTAGCATTTTCATGGAGATGGACTTCATGAATTTTATCAGGAGGCATTCTTGACATATGATAAGCAATAGCACCAGAAAAACCGCCGCCACCACAATTCCATACTTTCAAATCTTTTCTTACAATATCGCTCCAAGGGCCAAGTCTTGTCTTGGTTCTGATTTGTTCAAGATAATATGAATAAATATCCCAAGGTTCGCCATATCCTTCCAGAGGTTTAAGCAAAGGTTCATCAAGAACTTTATAAATACCACTATTTTCATCAAATTCACCAGTTTTATTTTTTGATAAAGAAGCAAGCAAATCAAGTCTAAAACCGCTTACACCAGCAGCAGCAAAGGTCATAAAAGAATTTCTCATAACTCTTTGAACTGCTTCTTTATTACTGTCTAAAACATTTCCGCAACCAGTGTCATCAATTAATACAGATTTATTATTAGCAGTTTGGGCATTATAATGGTTTTTGCCTTCTTTGTTCATAGCGTCAACATATTCATCATAAACCTTAAAATAATCGTTACTTCCAGCACCTCTGAAAGAAATATTACCATCGCTTATACCTCCTTCACCAGAATGGAAAGCAATATCGGCAATAACGCCAATTCCATTTTTATTGTAAGCATTACATACTTCGACGAAATCTTTCCAATCTCCATATCTTGGATCAAGAGCATTAAATAAACCAGTAGAATATCCAAAATGATTTACCAAATTATTTCCTGTTTTTTCTCTCATTTCAGATAAATAAGGAGAGTCAATCGAAGTGCATACAGGTAATAATTCAAGTCTTGTATATCCCATATTTTTTAAATGTTCGATCATTTTAGGGTGCTTTAAGGCTTTTAATGTGCCTCGTTCTTCTGGCGGAATGAAAGGGCAATCCTTGGTTAAATCTCTTACATGACCTTCGCCAATAAGTTTTGCGTTTTGAGGGGTATTAGGTCTTACATTTGATGCCTTGCTTAATATTTCTTTCATATCAACGACAACGCATTTTGGCATATATGGAGCTGAATCTCTTTCGTCTTTTGTATAAATATCGCCAGCTTTATGGACTCTCATGCTATCATGCCAAACATGTTGTTTGTCAATTTTGTTGCTGTAAACATTCCATACAGGTTTGTTATAGTTAAAAAGCAAGCCTTTTTTAGGATCATAAGGCCCATCAACACGGTAAAGGCATCTTAAACCTTCGGCATCAATTAAATCTTTTGAAATATTTTTTAATGTATAACGCCAAATTCCTTTGTCGTCTTTTTCCATTGGAACTTTTGTTTCTTTATCATCTTTGTCATAGAAGCATAGGTCGACTTTTGTCGCATCAGGCGATGGAAAACCAAATCTTACTTCTTCTTTTTTCGAGTCGAAAATCTCTCCGACATCAATATTATTAACAAAATCTACTCTTTTATCATGAAGATTATCGATATAAGTGCTTTCATTTTCCATTTTTTTCTTCCTAAAATATAAAGATACACTAAAATTATTTTTGTCAAATTTATTGTATTACTTTTTTGTCAATAAATCAATTATTTTGGGAATAAAAATATTGAATATTGTTTAAAAAATCTATATAACTTATTTTAACAATAATCATTATATTTTTGAGTAGAGATTAAGCTGATGAAGAAAGTAATATTGCTTCTTTTGATTATGGCTGTTAACAGCTGTAATAGCGATGATTTAATACCAGTTGAAAATATTGTTATAGACAATAATTTAATAGGCATTGAACCAGAGCAAAAACAACAAGAAGCTGAAAATAAGGAAAAAGAACCTGATGAAATTGATGTTTTTAAGGAAAGTGTTGATAAAAATTGGGGTTTGAAGCATTCTTTAACAAATAAGACAAAAATTGTTAAGTATTTGAATAATTATTCTGCCCGTGTTTTGGTTGATTATGAAAATAAAAAGGTAAAATTTGATGCAAAATTAAAAGATGAATTAATGGGCGTTATTGATAATGCTTTTTTGATGAGTTTAAGTTCTGAGGATTTTGATTTATTTTCTGGTGATTTTGTTTCTCATGAAAACAAAAAATCAATTTTATTGCTTCAAGGTTTGATTGAAAAACCAAAAGATGATAGCAATGTTATATTAATAAATAACAACGGAAAACCTTATTACAGAGTCGAAACAAGCTTTGTAAAAGAAGATGTTAGAGCCATATTAAAGACAAGAGCTGATAAATCTTTGAATGAGGTTGCAAAACAAACAAAATTACCTAAAAACTTTTTGGAAACTTTTATAAAATTATCAAGTAATTATAATTCTTATGCTTATGATGAAATGAATCAAAGATTTGGGTTATTTCAATTAGGTTTAAATGAAATTGTTTCACAAGAAGTTGTGAGCGAAGAAGAAATTTTGGATAAAATTGATTATAAAAAGGCTTTTTGTTTGCAAGGAAACAGTGAATTTGCAATTAATTATTTTAATGATTTAAAAAATAATGAATTTAAGCGAATTTATGATAAAGAGGTTTTGGAATATTCAATTATTGTTTCATATTATATGGGAACAGACAGTTATTTAAGATTATTTAGCCGTAATAAACAACAAGCAGTAAGCATTATAAATGCAATTAATGCTGATAAGTTTTATAATGAGCTTAATAAAAAGCTTCCATTAAAAGTAAAAGAATATTTAGAAAATTTTATAAAAGAATATAAAAATTAAAATAAAAAAGGCTTGGGAATAAAAACCAAGCCTTTTATTTTACATATTTCTTCTTTCTTCGTTTGATTTTCTTAATTTTTCATCAGGATCATCAATCAAAGCCGGTCTTTTTGTTGGATCTTTATCACCTTTGTTCATTTTTTGTAACTTGGAAGGAAGCCCATCTTCTTTTGTAAAGGTCATTTCATTATAAACTAAATCATTTTCATCAAATTCAACAAAATAAATATCACCTTCGATGTTTAAAGTGAGTTTGTTATCTTCCTTTTTGGTTATTTCATAATCCTTTTTAATTGGATAATCTTCTAATGCAAGGAAAGTTATGGTTTTGTCTTTGGTATTTACTTCAAAACTTATAAAAGGATTAGCCCATTTTCCATTAATTCTTTCGCTTAACGGTACTTTATTGGCTACCAAGAATATTTGATAGCCAACAGCAAGAATGAATATAGCAATGGCAACTCCAAGAGATGCTTTTTGGTTCATTATTTTAATTTCCTCATAGTTGGGAATGCGATAACATCACGAATTGATGGAGAATTTGTTAAAATCATGCAAAGTCTGTCCATTCCGATACCCATACCACCGGTTGGAGGCATACCATATTCCAAAGCAGTACAGAAATCTTCGTCCATCATATTTGCTTCTTCGTCCCCTGCTTCACGACGATTAACTTGGTCTTTGAAGCGGTTATATTGGTCGAGTGGGTTAGTAAGCTCGGAATAAGCATTCGCAATTTCCCAACCGTTAATATATGTTTCAAATCTTTCCACAACTCGTTTATCGGCGCGGTGAGTTTTAGTCAAAGGAGATGAAGAAATAGGGTGGTCCATAACATGAGTTGGTTTTTCAAGCTTTTCTTCACATCTTTCTTCAAAAACTCTAACCATTAAATCGCCCCAGGTATCAGCTTCGTTAACTTCGACCACACCTTTGCATTTTTCTTTTGCTTCTTCGTCTGTTTCAATTGCCATGAAATCAATTCCGACATGTTCTTTGACCAAACTTGCCATAGTTCTTCTTTCAAAAGGTTGGCTGAAATCGATTTCTTTTTCGCCGTATTTGATTTGCAAAGTACCATTAGCCACCATACAAGAACGCTTTACAAGTTCTTCACACAAATCCATCATGTCGAAATAATCTTTGTACATCCAATAAACTTCTAAGGTAGTGAATTCAGGATTATGTTTGATGGAAAGTCCTTCGTTTCTGAACAATCTTCCAATTTCGAAAACACCGTCAAGACCACCTACGATAAGTCTTTTAAGATAAAGCTCAGGAGCAATTCTTAAATACATATCCATTTCCAAAGTGTTGTGATGAGTAACAAAAGGTTTTGCATTAGCACCACCTAAGATTGGTTGCAATATAGGAGTTTCAACTTCCAAAATACCTTTTTCGATTAAACATTTTCTAAATTCCGCAGTAATCAAGCTTCTTTTTTTCAAAGTTTGAACGGTATCATCATTGGTAATCATGTCAACATATCTTTGACGATATTTTGTTTCAACATCAGTTAAACCATGGAATTTTTCAGGTAAAGGCAACAAAGATTTTGAAAGCATTGAAAATTCTTTTGCCGCGATTGAAAGCTCGCCTCGCTTAGTTCTTCTAACTGTTCCTTTAACACCGATGATATCGCCAATGTCAAAAAGGTCAATTTTAGCCAATTCTTGTTCTGGCAAAGTTTTAAGACTTGAATAAACTTGAACTTTACCTGTTGTATCGTAAACATCGATAAACATTCCCGAATTACGAATAGCCTTAATTCTTCCCGCAACGATAACTTCGTCTTCGGTTTCGATGCCATTTTCTAAATCTTTATATTTTTCGTTTAATTCATCAGAAGTTGTGTTAGGCTTAAAAATATTTGGATATGGATTAATGCCCATTTCTTCAAATTTATTTAATTTTTCAATTCTTACTTGTCTTTGTTCTAAACTTGGGTTTAACATTTTAAAATTTCCTGTTATATATAATAAATAAAGTTTTCTTAATCTAAGGTATCATTTTTAATGAATTCGTCAACATTTCTTGTAGCTGTTAAAAACAAAAATAAACCAATTATTTTCAATAATAAAGGGGAAATCGTTGATAAATATGATGTAAACATGAAAATTTTGGTGTGTCATAAAAAAAGATTCGGTGATTTTTTCCGTTCTGCGAGCGATATTTTGGAACTTTTTGCTTTTATAAAACCTGCAACTTATATTTCTCCGACCATAAAAAGCTTGGCAAAAAATCTTAATATTGATATGCCACAATCTTTAAAAGAAGAGGCTTTAACGCTTTATAAAATAATGGACAAGCTTTTGGAAATTATGGATAAAACACCAATAATGGTAAGCATTGCAAAGTTTATGGGGGCTCATAATTGGGATTTTGCACCTTTTGTAATTGATAAATTGGAAGGTTTAGCCCCATCAAAGCACGGGCTTAATATTTTTCCGTTGTTATCAGATTTAAAAGAAGGAGCTCCACCATCAAAATTTGGTGTTGCAAGCATAAGCGAAGAAGAAGCAGTAAATAAGCTTCGCTCAATCCTCCCAAAATCCAGAGAAATAAGGGAACAGCAAGAAGAATATGTAAGAGCTATGTCTCATGCTTTTGATTCAAAATATGATGAAACCGAGCCAAAAGTAACGATAATAGAGGCAGGAACAGGGGTTGGTAAGACTTTGGGGTACTTGGCTCCGGTTGCTTGTTATGCCTTGAAAAACAACGCGTCGGTGTGGATAAGCACCTATACAAAAAATCTTCAACAACAACTTAACCGTGAAATATCATATCTTTTCCAAAATGAAGACGAAAAGAAAAGATATGTAACCATAAGAAAGGGCAGAGAAAATTATCTATGCCTTCTTAATTACGAAGAATTTTTATCCTCGGCAAACCTTATCAATTATAAGATGATAGGTTTAATGGCAAGATGGATTTTATCGACAACGGACGGAGATTTAACTGGCGAAGAATTTCCAAGTTGGATGTTTGATATTTTTGAACAGAATGTATTAAGCACTATGTCAGACAGGCGTTACGAATGTTTATATTCTGCTTGCCCTCATTATCGTAAGTGTTTTATCGAAAAAAGCATAAAAAAGGCCGATAGCGGAACTTTTGTTATTACAAATCATGCTTTATCCATGGCTTGTGCTACTTCGTCTCTTGATGCGAGCGATAATCCTAATCAACTTTTTTATGTATTTGATGAAGGTCACCATATTTTCAATGCAGCAGACAGCACTTTTTCAGCAAATTTCAGCCTTAATTCCTGTTCAGAGATAAGAAGATGGATAATAGGTACAGAAGACAATCCAAGACGCCAAAGAATGAAGGGTTTGGCAAAAAGGGTTGAAAAGATAACGGCACTTTTTCCTGATATTAAAGAATTTGTTGATTTAATAATTTTAAGAGCAACACTTTTTCCAAAACCAATGATTTTACAAAGAATAAAAGCAGGCATTGATAACGGGTTAATTGAGCGGTTTTTTACGGTTTTAAGAAAGCTTGTTTTATCAAGAAATGCAAGGTCTGATGAGGGATATTCAATCGAAACCGAACTGGTTGATTTGCCTTCGGAAATGATTGAAATATCAGCAAGTTTGATTAAGGAATTTAACAAAATTGTCGATGCCACAAAAGCTTTGGACGAAGCTTTGGATTTGCTTGTTTTAAATCATTCGGACAGCTTGGAAACCCAAGAAAGACTTAACATAGATTCAATTCGTAAGACTTTGAAAGCAAAGATTATCGACCCTGTTGAAACATGGAAAGATATGTTAAACGATTTGGGCAAGGAAAAACGCCAAGGAATAATCGACTTTTTTGAAATTACCAGAAATCAAGAAAGTGTTGAAATTGATTTAAGTTATGGACGCCGTTTAATCGACCCTACGATCGCTTTTGCTGGTTGTTTTAAACAAGGTGCTTATGGGCTTTCTATTACCTCTGCCACTTTAAAAGACCGCTCTAATGACGAGGTTTATAACATATCCACCGCAAAAAGGTTGTCAGGAGCATCATATTTTGAAAATGTGTCTGAAATAAAGAGCATAAAGTCTCCGTTTGATTACAAAAACCAAACAAAAATTATCATAATTAACGATGTTGATAAGAATAATGTTCCACATATAGCAAGTGCTTTTTATGAGATTTTCAAAGCTTCAAAAGGTGGTGGACTTGGTTTATTCACTTCGATAAGAAGGCTTAAAGCAGTTTATAATATGATAAGAAATAAACTTAATGACGCAGGCATAGAATTATTAGGTCAACATGTAAACCAAATGACCAATTCCAGCTTGATGGATATTTTCAAAAGCGAAGAGGATAGTTGTTTGCTTGGAACCGATGCGATGAGAGACGGTGTGGATATTCCAGGAAAAAGTCTTCGACTCGTGGTTTTTGATAAAGTTCCATGGGAAAAGCCAAGTATAATTCACAAAGCAAGAAGAGAAGTTTTTGGTAAAGATTTATATGACAAAAGTTTGGTTCGAATGAAATTAATCCAAGCTTATGGCCGTTTAATAAGAAAACATGATGACAAAGGCGTTTTTGTAATGCTTGACAAAGCCACTCCATCAAGCATTTTAAAAGCTTTCCCCGAAGGTGTCGAAGTATTAAAAATCGGCCTTAAAGACGCCCTTAAAATAATCGACGAATTTTTGAATAATTAGCGAGGTAAAATGCAAAGAGGTGATATTATAACTCATTTTGATATGACAAGTGTTGAAAAACAAAATCTCCAAAGAGGCATGAACTTTAATAGAAATTCACCTTATTCAATCATTCTTATGAGCGTTCGCTCTAATTCCCCTTATGAAGATAAAATAGAAGATGAGGGTAAAGTTATTATTTATGAAGGACATGATTTACAATCTAATTATAATAAAACAACTTTACCCGTAAAGATGATAGACCAACCAGAATATACGCCTAATGGTAATTTGACTGAAAATGGTAAATTTTTTGAAGCTGTATCATATTATAAAAGGGGCTTAAAAGCTCCAAGAGTTGTCAAAGTATATGAAAAAATAAAACCAGGAATATGGTCATATAATGGTATTTTTAATTTAATTGATGCATGGATTGAAAATGATGGAAATCGTAATGTTTTTAAATATCGTCTTGAAATGAGAGAAGATGAAATTAATAACATAAATATATCTGATGTTTCATGTGATGAATTAGAACATAATAGACTAATTCCAACATTTGTTAAAGTTGAAGTATATAAAAGAGATAAAGGAAAATGTGCAATTTGTGGA
>JAKJEU010000202.1 GCA_022705265.1 Pseudomonadota bacterium
GATTACTTTTGCTTCGGTGTAATGGATTTTTAATCGCAATCGTTTGGCAATTTTATTTTTTTTGATTAAAAAAGGAAAGCCGAAATCTTGGCCAAAAAAGCTCATAAATCTTCCCATTCGACGATATGTTCTTCAAGCTCGTTATCGACAAGCTCGGAAATGACTCGGTCTTTTGCTGACATCATGTAATGGTGCACGGCGTCTTTATCACCACAAACCAAATAATGCCAAGGAGGAAGGTCTTTGCCCTCTTTGATAAGGCGGTAAGCACAGGTTTTAGGCAACCATTTAAGCCGTATTACTCGTTTAGGAGTAAGTGAAACGCAATCAGGCACGAAATCTTTTCTGATTTTATATTTTGAACAAAGGCAAGTGTCAAGGTCAAGGAGCTTGCAAGCGACATTTGTAAACTTTATCGATTTGTCGTGCATAAGCAATTTATGGAGACAACATTTACCACAACCGTCACATAAAGCTTCCCATTCTTCTTTTGTAAAATCTTCGAGCTTTTTATTTTTCCAAAATTTGTTATAATGTTTCATGATTAATAATTATTTACCGTTTTTTAATGTTTTTAAGGAGGTATTATGACTGATTATAAAGAAGTAGAAAGTTTTTTCAACAAATCTTGTATGGAACTTGCAAAGGTAAGCGAAGAATATAGGTCTTTTGGTGCTTTGGCAAAGAATACTTTAAAAGATGGTACAGCAATTCCACCAAAAACAAAAGAAATGATCGCAATTGCTTTGGGTATTGCGGCAAGATGTAACCCTTGCATCGTTCACCATGTAAAGCTTGGGATTCAGCACGGTTTGACAAGAGAAGAAATGGTCGAAGTCATTAATATTTCGATTTTAATGGGTGGCGGACCGTCTTCGATGTATGGTGCTGCTGCTTTGGCTTGTTATGACGAATTTTCTGTTAAAAAAACAGCTGGTGCGTGGTAATAAAAATTAAATGAGTATCGTTCCAAGGCTTGAAATATCGCAAAAACAATCGCTTGTCATGACGCAAAAGTTACGGCAAGCGATTGATATGTTGCAAATGAATAATGTCGAGCTTTCGGAAATGGTGGCGGTCGAAATTGAAAAGAATCCGCTTTTGGAAAAAGAAAACTTTGATGAAAAAGTCGAAGTAGATAAGGATTTCAAAGAAGCCGAGCTGGATATCGATGTTGATAATCAATTTAACAATGCAAACGAAGATTTTGAGTACAGAGTAAGAGGCAAAAATAACAGTTTTGAAGCCTCAGATTTCGACATGGATATGTTGGAAGGTAAGGGAGAGGAGTCTTTGTATTCTTGTGTTTTACGCCAAGTTGAAAGCAATTTTAAGGACGAAAAAGACCTTATTATTGCCTCTAATTTTTTAAATAATTTGGAAAATTCAGGTTACTTTGTCGAAGGTTTTAAGCTGGACGAATTTGCAAAAAATCTTGGAATTTCGTTAAAAAAAGCAACCGAAGTTTTAAATAAGCTTCAAAAATTTGAACCAAGCGGGGTTTTTGCACGAAATTTAAAAGAAACTTTAACAATCCAGCTTAAAGCTATGAATCGATACGATGAAATGATGGCTTTGATGTTGGATAATTTGGAAATTTTGGGTAAAAAAGATTTAGCCGAAATGAAACGAGTCTTAAAGGCAAATGACGAAGACATTATGTCGATGATAAGTGATATAAAGCTTTGTAATCCTAAGCCTGGCGCGTCTTTTGGTGGTGGATATGATTTTCATGTTATCCCTGATGTTTTGGTTAAAGAAGATGGTAAGGGCAATTTCAGGGTTGAATTAAATCCAAATAACTTGATAAGGCCGTTAATAAACCGCCAATATATGGCCGATTTAAAGTCTGGCTCAAAGGATAAAAAATTACACAAATTTTTAAACGATAACGAAGCTTCGGCAAGTTGGCTGATAAGGGCAGTGGATCAAAGGAATCAGTCTATTTTAAAGGTGGCAAGTGAAATTGTTCTGCAACAAATGGATTTTTTCAACAAAGGTGTGGACCACCTTAAACCTTTGAATTTATCAGATGTTGCGGAAGTTGTAGAACTTGACGAAAGCACGGTAAGTCGGGTTACTTCGGGTAAATATATGGCAACTAATCGAGGTGTTTTTGATATGAAGTTTTTCTTCCCCTCAAAGCTTGCTTCCAGCCATTCTTCCGAGGCGGTTAAACACAAAATTAAACAATTAATCGATGATGAAACCGCAACAACCGTGCTTTCGGACGAAGATATTTCAATTTATTTAAAAAAATTAGGAATAAATGTTGCCAGAAGAACAGTTTTGAAGTATCGTGAAAGTCTAGGAATTAAACCTTCTAACATACGAAAGAGGGAGAAAAAATTATTATTAAAAAAGGTCTAAATTTAAAAATATGGTTGACTTATTGGTATAAGTAACTATATTTTGCTAGTATAGATTTATAATCTTTTTTTTAACAATATATTATTAACTTTAACCATAGGAAAGATAATGCAAGTATCTGTAAGCGGAAAACAAATTGATATTGGTTCTAATCTCCGTGCATATGTCGAAGAGAAATTGACCAACATAGTTTCAAAGTATTTTAATAATCCAATTAAATCAACTGTGACTTTTTCAAGAGAAGGTTCAATGATTAAAGCGGATGTATCGGTTCACCCAATAAGTGGCGTTGTTATTCAAGGTGCTGGCGAAAGCCCAGATGC
>JAKJEU010000203.1 GCA_022705265.1 Pseudomonadota bacterium
CCGATTTGATTTTCTTTTTGAATTTGCGTGAATATGTCTTGCAATAACCTCTTTACCAGTTCCAGACTCACCAGTAATCATTATGCTTGCTTCTGATTTTGCAAATTGGTCAACTTGGGCAATCATTTTTACCATTTTTTCGTCTTTGAAAACCAAAGTATGACGAGCAAGCGAAATTTGAATAAATACTTCGCCAATCAATTCAGCATCAGGAGGCATAGGAATATAATCCTTAGCCCCAGCTTTTATCGCATTAACCGCCAATTTTGCATTGGTTTCAACACCACAAGCATAAACAGTAATCTTTATTCTTTCCGCGTCCAAAGATTCCATAAATTCATTAATATTTTCCTTAACATCAAAGAAAACAACATCAACCCCACTGCCCGACCTTAAAATATCCAAAGCAACATTAATAGTCGAAGCTTGTAAAACCTCTGCACCGCTTTTCAAAGCAATCGCAGAAGCAGCTCCAATTTGTCCTTCGAGTTTACCAACAATAAGAAGTTTCAATTAAAATCTCCCTTTCTTTTTTATAGCGTTAATCAAAATATCTTACTTTTAAGTTTTCTGGCAAAACGCTATTTAAAATTATTTCTGTCTTCCTTGGGTTTTCAAGTTTTGAAATCGAGGAAACGCCAAGCAAACAAAGCTGATTAATTAAGAATTCTTCTTCGTAATTTCTTTCTAATTTAGATGCAAGTGGGTTTAAAACCACATTTGCAAGTATAGCACCATAAAAAGTAGTTATCAAGGCAACAGCCATCGCAGGGCCAATACTTGATGGATCTTTCATATTTCCAAGCATTTGAATAAGACCGATCAAAGTTCCAATCAAACCAAACGCAGGTGCAATTTCAGCAGATTTTCTTAAAATTGATGAGGTCTTTTTCTTTCTTATAACATCGGAAGATATCGCTTGTCTCATTGCTTCTAAGGCTTCGTTAATACCAATTCCATCAATCAACATGGAAAGCCCATCATAAAGAAGCTTAAATCTTTTTGTTCTTTCTAATGCCTTGCCTTGGATGCCAAGAATTCCACCACCTCTTGTTGATTCTGCGGCTTGTAATATTGCAAAAACCGCATTTTTTGTATCCAAAGAAGGATTGAACATGGTATTTAAAGATATTTTCAACGAATCCCTTATTTCTGACACACTAAAACAAGCAAGAGTTGCAAATCCCGTTCCGCCAATAACAATCAAAATTGATGGAAGATTTATAAAAGCCCCCAAATTGCCACCCATTGAAAGTGCGATTAATATCAAAAACAAAGCACCAAAAAGACCGACAATCGTCGCCATATCGTAATTTGCTTTTATATTATCATTCATTTTTCTTGCCATGTCTAGTTATAAGCCCTTATCTAACTTCTTTCCGCTTTAATAATTTCAGTCATGGTTATACCAAGCCTGTCTTCAACGACCACAACCTCTCCACGAGCAACAAGACGATCGTTAACATAAATGTCAATTGCTTCACCAACTTTACGGTCAAGTTCAACAACAGCCCCACGACCAAGTTTTAACAATTGATGAACTTGCATGCTACTTTTCCCAAGCACCGCCGAAACTTGAACAGGAATATCATAAACCGCTTCAAGTTCCGCAGAAGATTTTGGTTTATCTTGGAATTCATCTTCTTCTCTCATGCCTGTATTTTTATAACTTTGAGAATCGTTTAAATCATCAAGCATTAAATCATCTTCGTTATTATTAATTTCATCAGCCACCATGATTTTATCCCTTTAAACTGTATTTTTATCGATTGCAGTTTTATAATTTTCAATAATTTCACCAACTTTTTTAAAAACATCATCAGTATTTTTTTCAAAAACGCCGTTATTAAAACTTATTTTACAATCACTTATTTTAATATTTATATCAGAAATTACAATAATATTACCAGTAATATTAAGTTCTTGCTTTATTTTTTCAATTTTTTCTTTTATTTGTTCAAAAATCGCCTGATTAACTCTGATTTCAACCCTTGTTTCATCTTTTATAAAATCAATTGCATCATCAATCATTTTTGCAACATCATCAAAAGCATTATCGCTCATCATATTAGGAAGAACTTTTTTGCAAATATGTAAAGCAACATCAATCGTTCCTTTTTTCATATTAAGGACAACTTTATCATATTCTTGATTTAAAGTTTGCAACGATTTTTGAATATTAATTAAAGTTTGTTCAATTTGTTTTTCAATGCTTTCGTTTGCCTCTGTTTTTCCTTTTTCATAACCTTCTTGATAAGAAATACTTTTTGCTTCGTTAAGTTCTTCTTCGGAAAAAGTTACAGGAGGAGGAGCTTCGGGAACTTTTTGTTCTGGTTTTTCTTCGGATTTTTTAAATTCTTCTTTATCGATTATAATCTCAGGAACAGGAGCAACTAAAAGTTCTTCTTCTTCATTATCTGAAATTTCTTGATAAGCTTCCTTTGCCTTTTCCTCAGGTTCTTTTCTTTGATATGCTTCCTCTTCTTCTTGGCCCTTTAAATCCTTATACATGATTTTTTCTTGAGTCACATCTTTTTCAAAAGCACTTGAATTTGAAACATTACTTTTAAATTCTTTAATACCTTTTTGATTTAAAGAAGGTAAAACAAGTTCTTCAAGCTTTTCTTCGGATTTTTTTAAATCAGAAAAACTGTTTTCATTATTTTCTAAATCATA
>JAKJEU010000021.1 GCA_022705265.1 Pseudomonadota bacterium
TTCACTTAATTTTTCTGGCGATCCTGCTTTAAAACTTGGAATTGATGTTTCTGGTGCAAAAATTCAAAGTCCATTGTTTAAAAGTAAAGAGCTTGATATAGCTTTGGGAGAAGGAAATTTTAAAGGTGATTTTACATTGCTTGGTAAAAGCCTTTATGACATGATTTCGAATATTAATGGTTCTGGAAATTTTGGAATAAAATCTGGTTCTTTATCAAATGTTTCATTAAATGCGATGGAAAAATATCATAAGATTATATCTGTTGATAATACTTATTTAAGTAAAAATGAAATATCAGATAAAATTTTATCAGAAGTTAATAAATGTAATATCGATTTTGTTGAATTTAAAGGTAATTTTGTTGCAAACGATGGGTTGTTCAGAGCGTTTGAAACAGAAATCGTGGTACCAAGATTTGATACAAAAGTTGAAAGTTTGCTTTTGAATTTAAAAGATTTTAGCACTGATATTAATATGTCTTTTGCTTTGTCAAAAATGGAATATCCACCATTAAAAGTTGAAGTAAAAGGTGAGGTTGATAAGTCTGAAAGATTAATTGATGTAAACGATTTTATTCAAAAGATTGTAAGTTTATCTGATGAGAACAGAGAGTTTGCAGAAGCAAAAGCTCGTAAAAACTTGGCTGATATTACTAAGTTTTTAAGTGATAATGATGCTCTTTATGAAAAGGCAAGAGAATATATTGCGGATTTAAAAGAAATGTTTGGTAAAGACAATACTTTATCGGTAATTTATGATAATGCTTTGGATAAATATAAAGAAATGACCAAGTTGACTGGTGAAAAGGATGAACTTAAAAAGATAAAAGATTCTGAAATAGTATCAGGAGATGATGTTGTAAATGCTTTAAATCTTTATAATAATGTTGAAAAAATATTCAAAGTAATTGAACAAAGTCGTGCAAATACAATGGCAGAAGCGTTTAAGGCGACTATTTCAAAATATGCAAAAGACGCGACTACCTCTTCTAATGCTTTACTTTCTCTTTCAACCAAAAACCCTGATAACAAGTCGGTTAAAGATATTTTTGAAAAAGCAAATCAAAATGCAATTAATGCCGAGGCTTTGTCTCATAAGGCTTTGGGGCTTTTAGATGCCAATGAACTTAAAGAAATTCAAAAAAATGTTGTTGAATTGGCTGTAAGTAACATTAAGCTTGAAGCAAATGCAAGAGATGTTTTAAGAAATAAAGTTGTAAAAGAAGGTGAAAAAGTCGAGCAAAAGGTAAAAGAAGAACCAAAGCTTGTTGCTCCTCCACTTGATTTGAAACTTGATAAAGGTGTTACTGTTCCTTTGAAACCTGCTGAAATAAAAGAAGAAAAGGCAAAGGTAAAAGGAATAATAAAAAGATATTAAACTTTTAACATCATAAAAAAAGAGGGGATACATTTTACTATCCCCTTTTTTTGTTGTTTTAATAAAAATTATCGTTGAGGTAATTTAACCGTAACGATAGCAGTAGAAGAAATACCTTCTTTTCTTCCTTCGTATCCCATTCCTTCGGTGGTTGTTGCTTTGACACTTATTCTGTCTTCTGATATTGATAGAATTTCTGAAATCCTTTTGATAATATTATAACGATGAGGAGTTATCTTAGGACTTTCGCAAACAATGGTAAGGTCGACATTGTTTATCACGCCATCTCTTTCATAAAGAATGTTTGCAGCATGTCTTAGGAATATATCAGAGCTTGCTCCTTTCCATTTTGGGTCGGAACAAGGAAAATGTAAACCAATGTCGCCAGCCGATATTGCCCCTAAAATAGCATCGGTTAAAGCATGTAAAGCAACATCAGCATCAGAATGTCCAAGTAAACCTTTTGAATGAGGAATTTCAACTCCACCTAATGTAACAAAATTTTTACCATCTTCGAAACGGTGGGCATCGAAGCCATATCCTGTTCTTATTTCGCTTTGAGTTGAAAAAGAAGAGGAGGCTTTTGCAAGGTCTGAGGACGAGGTTATTTTTATATTACTTTCATTTCCCGAAACAACTTTAACCCTAATTCCGCATTCAAGAGCAATAGCAGAATCATCGGTATATAAAATTTCAGAATTTCTTAATTTTTCATGAGCTTCTAATAACTTACGATAAGGAAATCCTTGAGGAGTTTGGGCAGTAACAAGGTTGTTGCGGTCAATGTTTTGAATAATATAACCATCTTCATCAACTCTTTTAATACTTTCGACAACGGAAATGCCTGGGATACTTCCTGTGTTTTCATCAACTGCTGATACGACTCTGTTAATTGTTCCAAAATCAATCAAAGGTCTTGCTCCATCATGAATTAAAACGACATCAGGATTTAAGTCTTTTAAACTTTCAAGCCCAAGATAGACAGATTCTTGTCTTGAATTGCCACCGATGACAGGAGGTAATATGTCAAGATTTAAAGCGGCAAGGTTATAAAGTTCTCTGTCATCTTTGTGAATAACAACTCGTACAGCGTCGATTTTAGGGTGAGCAACAAAGGTTGTAAGGCATCTTCGCAATACCATTTTGCCACCAATTTCTCTGTATTGTTTAGGAATTTGATATTGTTGTGATAAAAGTCCTGAAAATCGTGTGCCTCTTCCGGCTGCGACTATTAAAGCAACGCATTTAACCATAATATAATATCCTTTTTTAATGTTTTTTTTATTATGAATATAATGTAATATTATTAATATTGTATCAATAAAACTATGATTTTAAAAGGGGCTTAAAAGATATGAAATTTTTGCTTATTCTTTTTTTGTTAATTCCAATCAAATCTTATGCTGGTTTGACCGAAGGTGTTGAGGCCTTTAATCGCAAGGAATACTCAAATGCGTTTAAAGAATTTGAAGATTTAGCAAGCAAAGGTGAAGTGGAATCGATGCATTATCTTGGAATAATGTATGAGAGAGGTTTTGGAGTTCCTTTAAACCTTGATAAGGCATATGATTATTACAGTAAAGCCGCAGAAGCAGGTGATGGTAAGTCTGCTTTAAAAATGGGGCAAGCATATCAAACTGGAATTGGAAGACCTCAAAATACCAAGGCTGCTTATAAATGGTTTGTTGAGGCGGCTAAGAAAAATAATGACGAGGCTCAATATATAATTGGTAATTTGTATTTTAAAGATGATAATTTTGAAAGAGCAAATCAACTTTTTATGCTTTCTGCTATGCAAGGAAACAGCGACGCTCAATTTGAACTTGGTAACATTTATTTCGAAGGAAATGGCGTGCCACAAGATTATACCCAAGCAATTTCTTGGTATAATTTATCGGCTAATCAAGGCAATGTTAGTGCTCAATTAAAATTGGCGGATTTATATTCGTCAGAGGCGGTTAAGGGTGTGGTTTTAAACCCTGTGATGGCTCATTTTTGGTATAACTTGATTGCCGCATATAACAGTGGAATGGTAAGAGAAGATGCCATAAAAAGAAGAGAAGAAATAATCGAAAAAATGAAGCCTGAAATGATTATGGCATCTCAAAAGAAAGCAAGTGAGTGGAGAAAAAAGACGAAAGAAGAGTCTATTCCTAAGGTAAAAGATGGAAGAATTTATTCGGATGTTGAGCTTAAAGCTTCTGATGTGTCGTTAATAACTGCAATGAAAAATGAAACAAAAGTAACGGAAACAGTCAAAAATGAATTAGAAGAACCAGTTGATGTTCAAGCGGTTAATATAGGAATTAATCAAGAGCTTGTTAAAAATGCGATTAAGCAAAGGGATTTTTTACCAGTTTTAAGTGCGACTCAACCTATTGCTGACCGAGGGATTACAAGAGCTATGAATTTGCTTGGCGATTTATATTCCCAAAATATTACGGGCGTTCCAAAGGATTATCATTTGGCGGCTAAATGGTATAACATGTCGGCTCAAAAAGGTGATGTAGTAGGACAATTTAAACTTGGTACTATGTTTTGTGAAGGCAAGGGAGTTGACCCTAATTTAGTTGAATGTTACAAATGGTTTTTGATTGTAGAAAATCGTGTTTCTCCTGATGCTATGAAATATTTAAGATCTGCTATGTCAAAGGTTACAAATGCTCTTGACGAACAAGAAACCAGACAAGCAGTGGAACTTGCAAATCGATATAAGACCGAGGTTTTAAAATTAAGTCCTGTTTTGCGTGATGATAATGTTCCTGAAATTTCCGAAAGCGATTTGAATGAAATCTCTGATACTGCTAATAAAAAAATATTGGAAAAAAATCAAGAAAAGCAAGATGACACAATTATAAAAGGTGTTGAAAAATACGAAAATGATAAGACTAATGAAAACAAATCATCATTAGGGTTGTTTTAAGGGTTAGAGGCGATAAAAAAGTTGGTGTTTTTATATTACATGGATTTATGTCAAATAAAAATTCGTATAAAAACCGTTGTGTCGAAGAATTTTGCCTTAAAAATGGTTATGATTTTATTTCATGTGATTTGTTTGGTCATGGGGAATCTTCTGGTGATGTTAAAACTTTGACTATGAGTAAATGTTTGGATATGGCTTCTCAAATCGTTGAAAATATCTGTGATGATATTCCTTATGTCGTGGTTGGAAGTTCTATGGGCGGTTGGCTTTCATTTTTGCTTGGTAATAAATATAAGCAAAGATTTAAAGCTATTGTTGGGGTTGCTCCTGCGGTTGATTTTACCGATTTTGTTTATAATGATTATTTTGATGATGGACAAAGATATAAAATAAGCCAAAACGGTCTTTTATATACTCCATCAAATAATCCTGATGTTTGTTATGTTTGGAACAAAGAAATGTTTGTTGATGGTAAAAATCATGAATTTTTAAATAAAACTTTTGAATATCCAAACAAAATTACGATATTGATGGGTGATAAAGATAAACAAGTGCCATTAAAAATTGCTTTTATGATAAAAGATGCGGTTTCTTCTGATGATGTTGACATATTAATATCAAAAGGAGCAGACCATGGCTTTAATCGTAAAAAAGACATTGATCTGCTCACTAATGAGATTGAAAAGAATATAAAACTTATTCTTTGTTAATAAGCTCTTTTATATATTGTTTGCTGATTTTTTGAGGGAGTACAATTTCTTTTTCCCCATCAAAATAAACATACAAAGGAACACCAGCACCGCCATAATTTTGGATTAATTTTGCGATGTCTTTATCTTTGTTGGTCCAATCGATGTTGATGATTTTTATATCATTTTCTTCAAATTCTTTTATGATTTCAGGCCTTGAAAATATGGTTTTTTCATTAACAAGGCATGATAAACACCATTTTGCCGAAAATTTGATGAAATAAGGGGTTTTATCAAGTTTAAACTCTTCTATTTCATTGATTGAAATTGACGGGTTTATTGATTTTGTTTCGCTTGTTACAGGTTTTTTAAGCAAGTTAAAGCAAAATGAAACAAAAATTATACATAATAATAAAGTCATAAATTTTAATATTTTGCTTTTGAATTTAAAAACAAAACATGTAAAGCAAATGAAAATCATGGATGCAACAATAAGAGAGCTTATAATATGATTATTAACTTCTTCCATGAAAATCCATAAAAACCAAACAACCGTTCCATAAATTAAGAAGGCAAGAATATTCTTAAAGTCTTCCATCCATTTTCCAGGCTTTGGAAGAAGTTTAGAAAAGTTAGGGAATATTGCAATCAAAATCCAAGGAAGAGCAAACCCGATTCCAAGCATTGAAAATATCAAAAATACAATAAGAGAAGACTTGCTAATCAAAGCAAAAGCAATAGCAGTACCCATAAAAGGTGCGGTACAAGGGCTTGCAATTAAAACGGCTAAAATACCAGTGATATAAGATGATTTTGGATTTGAATTTATGAAGTTAAGGTTTACTTTTAATATATCAGAAAGCATAAAACCAATTAAAAGGAACGAATATATAATTACAAGAATGAATACAGGATTTTGCATTTGAAAACCCCAACCAATACTTGTTTCTTTTGAATTTATAAGGTTAATGCTTGCCCCTAATATTAAAAAGGAAGTTAAAATTCCAAGAGTATAAGATAGAGCATCTTTTATATTTTCTTTTCTTGTTTTTTTGTTTTCGACTAATTGAAAAGTTTTCAACGAAAGTATAGGGAGAATGCAAGGCATAAGATTTAAAATAATTCCTCCTAAAAATGCCATTAACCCCATTAATGCGACGTTTTTAAAAGGAGTATTATTAGCACCTTCAAAAGGTTTTTTTGATTTTTTAAGTTTTACATTAACACCTTGGTTATCATTTACCTTTAATAAAAGATTGATGATTTTTTTGACTTTACTTTCTTCACTTATTTTTGTGTTTATAACCAAGCCGTCTTTTGTTTCATATATTTCATATTCATTTTCAAAAAATAAATTTTCGTTATAAGGAAATATTTCAATATTATCAGATTCTTTTAAATTATTCTTTTTTGTAAAAGGTATAAGAATACTTAAATTATTTTCATCAACATAATATTTACCACTTAGAGCTTTGTTTAAGTTGAAATTAGTTAAATGTTTAATAAATTCATTGTTTTTTACATTTTCCTTACCACTTACAGGTATTTTCAAAGATACAGGAGTAGAACCAGGAACACAATTTCCATTGCAAGCAAGCCATTTTATTTCAAAATCCAAAGGAATTTCTTTGACCTTATTAGGGGCAGAAATATCAAAATCAACCATTAAGTATGATTTTTTTTCGAACCCAAATTCGGTAAAGCCAAGATTGTTGAATTTTTTTGGAAGAGAAAAGTGAGTTTTTTTTACGGATTCTTTTGGAAAAGAATTAAGTTCAACAATAGTCGGTTCACCAGTTTCACCAGCATTTTTCCAATAAATATGCCAACCATCTTCGATTTCAAGTTCAAAGATAACACGGCTTTTATAAGAATAATGAGGTTTTAAAGATAAATGTTCAGGAACAGCAAAAGCATTGACAATACCTGCATTTGCATGTGTCGATAATAATATAAAAAATAATAAAATCGTGAATTTGAATAATCTTAATAACATGTTAATATAATATCCGATATGATGATTAAAAGAAATATTAAATTGTTTTTATGTGAATGATATATTATAATTCTTAAATGTAATAGGATTGATAATTAATGAGAATAAAAAATATGCGCAAAATTATAGGAATTACTACTTTTATATTATTGTCTTTAGGGGCTAATACATCTTTTTCAGCTAATATTAAAGAAATTGATAGAGCGGAACTTGAAGCAATGTTACCACCGATAAGGTCGTTTGATTGTTTAAAGATAAGTGATGAAAATCGCCTTTATTCAAAGGGAATGGAACTTATGGGTTCTGGTGATAAGAATGACTTAAACTCTGCATCTGACTGTCTTTTAATGGCGGCTTATAAGGAACATGCAAAGGCTCAATTTGAACTTGCTTTGATGTATTACAGTGGAATCGGGGTTCCTAAAAGCATTGCTCATGCTTATAAGTGGGCTACTAAGTCAAAGCTTAATGAAAATCGCGACGCAGAAGCATTTGTTACAAAGCTTGAAAAAGAAATCAGTATCGAAGATTTAAAATATGCGTTGGGCAAGATAAGAGAAACCTTCACAGCTTATACTGAACTTGAAAAATGGCAAGAAGCTATGATGGCAAAAATTGAATATGATAAAATTATGACTCATTCAAAAGATATGCTCCCTTATTACAGCGAATATTTAACAGGCACATTGAATGAAATTGATTCAATTTATGATGGCGAAGATCCAATCTTGCAAGAACGAGAAGAAAATGCAGCAAGAGAAGATTCTATGAAAGATTATTATATGAAGGATCTTGCATCACAAATGAGCAAAAGATATCAAATGGTTTCTTCACCTTATGAAAAAAGAAAGAAGCTTGAAGAAATTAAGAAAAGAGAAGAAATTAATAACTCTCTTGAAGAAGGAAGTGATAAAAAGGGTAAATCATCAAGAAGATCTAAAAAGAGAAGCCAATATTAAGATTTATTGGCAATCTCTACCTCAAAAAGAGGAGGAGTTTTCTTATATTTTTTCATTAAATCAAGGGGGCTACCTTGGACATGCTTTTTAAGCGGTTCGGTTGGCCCCCCAACTTTTACCGGTCTTGTTGCAAAAGTTTTCATTGAAATCATTCTGTCATACATAACTAAAACCCCAGCAATTCCAACATTTAAGCAAAATTTTGATGGTATTTTTATTTTATATTTACATTTTGCAAGCATTTCAGGGCTTATCGAAGATTTTTCAGGTCCTAAAATATATGCTGCATTTACTGGGTGGCGGAAAGATGGAAGTTCAATCGCATCATCGACAATTTCGACTCCTACTAATTCGCATCTTTTAGGCAACAATAAATCATTTACTGTATCAAATTGGTAATAAGGAAGGTTTGAAAGAGAATCAGAAGTGTCCGAATGTCTTCCTTCTCTTTTTTTATAAGCAGCATTAACCGTAAAAACAAAACTTGCATCAAAAGCGTGAGCCGATCTAAATAAGTTTCCAAGATTATATGGTTTTGAGACTCCCTCAACGCCGATTCCAAAATATCCTCTCATAATTCTTTATTCCAATTACTGTTTAAATGTTATATTCTTTAAAATAGAGACTAAACTATATTTTTAAAGAGGTCAAATGAAGAGATTTATTTTAATTTTGATAATATTTCTTACTTTTCCTACTTTTCTTTACATATATAAAAATGCAAAAGAAAAGAATAAGGAAAAATTGAGAAATATTCCGATATTACCTCTTTTTTATATTGGTTTTGTGTTGGTTGTTGTTTTGTTTGGTTTTTTTGCAATGTGGGAAAGAGCGGATGTAGGCAAAAAATATATTCCTCCACGATATGAGCATGGAAAATTAATCGAAGGGAGGTTTGAATGAAACCAGTTGGAGAATTGTCAAAGCCTTCTTGGTTGGTTTCTAAAAAACTAATCGAAATCTTTGCAAAACTTGATAATAATGCAAAAATTGTTGGAGGTGCGGTTCGTGATGCAATAAAAAAGCCTAATAAAAAAGTTACGGACATTGATATTGCAACACCGATTTTACCAGATGAGGTTTTAACACGACTTAAAACCTTGGATAAGAATATATATGCGGTCAAAGATATTGGTATAAAACATGGTACAGTTAGCGTTTTTTCTAATGAAATGTCTTATGAGATAACGACTTTAAGACGAGATGATAAAACCGATGGACGACATGCTGAGGTCTCCTTTACCGACGATTATTTAGAAGATGCAAAAAGAAGAGATTTTACCTTCAATTCTTTGTATGCTGATTTGGACGGTAAAGTTTATGATCCTTTTGGTGGCTTGTATGATTTGTCCCATGGAATTGTTAAATTTATTGGCAATCCAGACGAGCGAATTAACGAAGATTATTTAAGGATTTTAAGATTTTTCAGATTTTTTGCATATTTTGGATATGGTCGAGTTGACCCGCAAGCTTATGATGCGTGCCGAAAAAATGCGAGCAAACTTCAAGAAATATCAAAGGAAAGAATAAGGGACGAAATTTTCAAAATTTTAATGAGCGATATGCCAGAAGATATTTTTCTTTTGATGCAAAATGCTGGGCTGTTGCCTTTTATTGTTAATTCAAAAATAAACATAGGGGCATTAAGGCAACTTGTTTTTTTAGAAGGGAGAGGTTTAAGAATTGAGGTTGTTGGTGGTGCTAATATCATAAGGCGTCTTGCGTGTTTGATTGAGGGAGAGCCTTCTGAGGTTGCGGATTTTTTGAAATTATCCAAAAAACAAAAATCTGACCTTGTTTTGTTAAGCACTATGAAAATTAATAACGGAATTAACGAAAATTATATAAAAGAGCTTATCGAAAAATATGGTGTGGCAAAATTTTTGGATTTGCTTTTGATTTCGTGGGCAAAAGAAAGAGATTATGAAATAAGTTCAAAAGAAAATACAAAATGGCGAGAAATTTTGGACTTTGCGGTTAATGCCGATGTTCCTGAATTTCCGATAACTGGCAAAGATTTGATTGAAATGGGCTTTACCCAAGGTGAAAGAGTTGGGGTTTTATTAAAAACTTTGAAAAGTGCGTGGATAAGCTCTGGGTTCACTTTAACAAAAGAACAATTACTTGGCATATTGAAAAACGGTTCTGGCATACCTACATAATAATTAATAAGAAAAATATTATTAATTTTTAAGGTGTTAAAAAAAATGAATCTTGAAAAATATACGGAGAAATCGGCTAAAATTATCCAAAACGCATTTGATTTGGCGATAAAAAGCTCGCATCAATTTGTGTCGGTGGAGCATGTTTTAAAATCTTTGCTTGAAGACGATTTATGCCAAGAATTATTAAGCCTTTTGAAAGTGAATATTCACAAAGTTTCAAGAGAGTTGGATAATTATCTTGAAAAACAACCAAAAGTATCTGGGGGTGGGGTTCAAACTTCTGCGACAAGGTCTTTTCAAAATTTGGTTGTAAAAGCCGTTGATGTGTCAATCAAGTCAGGGGACAGTTTCGTTACAGTGCAAAGATTGCTTCAAACCATCATGGTAAATGATGACAGCGAGGCTTCAAAAATCTTAAAAAATGCTGGACTTAATTTAAAGGATTTGGAAGCAAAAATTACCGAAATAACAAAGGGGAAAAAAGCTGATACTCAAAACGCCGAAGATAAGATGAATGCGTTGAAAAAATATGCGATTGATTTTACTGAACTTGCAAAAAATGGCAAAATCGACCCAGTAATTGGACGAGATGATGAAATAAGAAGAGCAATCCAAGTTTTATCACGAAGAACCAAAAACAACCCCGTTTTAACTGGCGAGGCTGGTGTTGGTAAAACCGCAATTGTCGAAGGTTTGGCTCAAAGAATTATAAACAAAGATGTCCCAGATGTTTTAAAAGATAATAAACTTTTAAGTCTTGATATGGGGGCGTTGCTTGCTGGTGCAAAATTTAGGGGTGATTTTGAAGAACGATTAAAAGCGGTAATTGAGGAAGTTGAAAATTCTCATGATAACATAATCTTGTTCATCGATGAAATGCACACAATAATAGGGGCAGGTTCAACGGGGCAAGGGGCAATGGATGCTTCAAACCTTTTAAAACCAGCCTTAGCAAGAGGGGCAATTCGTTGTATTGGTGCAACCACGACCGATGAATATCGTATTCATATCGAAAAAGACCCAGCCCTAGCAAGAAGGTTTCAACCAATTTATGCTGATGAGCCAAGTGTTGAAGACACAGTTTCAATTTTGCGTGGAATAAAGGAAAAATACGAAATTCATCACGGGGTAAGAATTTCTGATAATGCTTTGGTGGCTGCGGCGTATCTTTCAAATCGATATATTAATGGTCGTTTTTTGCCAGATAAAGCAATTGATTTGATGGACGAGGCTTCAAGTAAATTAAAGATGGAAATTGATTCAAAGCCTGAAAAGCTTGATATTCTTGACCGTAAATATATCCAACTTAAAATCGAAAGAGAAGCGTTAAGAAAAGAAATTGACGATAATTCAAAAGAAAGGCTTGTTAAAATTGATGAAGAAATTGCGGAGATAGAAGAAAAAATTGCAATCGAAAAATCAAAATGGCAAAGCGAAAAACAAGCGATAAATATGGCGGCAAAGTTAAGAGAAGAGTTGGATAATGCGAAAATCGAACTTGAAAAAGCTATGCGTGATGGAAGTTTTGAAAAAGCAGGTGAGCTTAGGTATAGAGTTATTCCAGAACTTGAAAAAAACTTGTCTCAATCAAATGATAATAGCCCTAAAAATAACGAAGTTGTAACCGAAAGTCATATCGCCTCTATCGTCTCAAAATGGACGGGAATTCCAGTTGAAAAAATGGATGTTGGTGAAAAAACAAGGCTTTTAAATCTTGAAAGCCACCTTGAAAAACGAGTAATCGGTCAATCAGAAGCGGTTATGGCGGTTGCTAATTCCATTCGTCGTTCAAAATCGGGTATATCTGACCCTAATCGTCCGATTGGTTCGTTTTTGTTGCTTGGTCCGACTGGTGTTGGTAAGACAGAGCTTGCAAAAACTTTGGCTGAATTTATGTTTGATGATGAAAAAGCGATATTAAGGTTTGATATGTCCGAATTTTCCGAAAAACATTCGGCGGCAAAGCTTATTGGTGCTCCTCCTGGATATGTTGGATATGATGATGGTGGGGTTTTGTCCGAACCAATACGAAAAAGACCTTATCAAGTGGTTTTGTTTGACGAACTTGAAAAGGCCGATCCTTCTATATTCAATATTTTCTTACAAATTTTGGACGAAGGAAGGTTAACCGATTCAAAAGGCAAATTAGTTGATTTTAAAAATACCATTATAATTATGACTTCAAACCTTGGTTCTGAACTTTTCTTTAACGGAAATGGGGAAAACACAAAATCCGAAGTAATTAACATGATTAAAAAGGTATTAAGGCCTGAATTTTTTAAT
>JAKJEU010000022.1 GCA_022705265.1 Pseudomonadota bacterium
TACCAGAAAAGCATACAGATTTTATTTTTACGGTAATTGCCGAAGAATTTGGAATGATGGGAAGTCTTGGAGTTATAGGGCTTTATGTGCTTTTAATAAGTTTGGGTTATCTTATCGCGGTTAAAAGCCAAAATCATTTTGGAAAAATTTTGGCGGCTGGGATTACAACTTATGTTTTTATTTATTTTTTAATTAACATTGCAATGGTTACGGGACTTGTTCCTGTTGTGGGTGCTCCATTACCTTTAATTTCTTATGGAGGCTCGTCTTTGGTGACTTTGATGTTTGGTTTTGGGCTCATTCAATGCGTCAATACTAACAAAAATGTTATTATAGGTAAAAAAGGAGCGAATTTTGATGATGACTTTTAACTAAATAATAGGTTAAATTATATTTTATTAATTGTTTATTCACTGTTGTTCGGATAGAATGGTTTATTATAAGAGGTAAATTATGACAAAAACAAAAATTATAATTAGTAGTATTTTAATGATGTTAATGCTTAGTGCATGTTGGCAGGAGCTTCAAAACTTTGACTTGCCTAAGATGGTTGCATCGCAAACCGTTACGGTTGTTCCTCCTAAACCAAAGGGTTCTGTCGTAGTGTGTAGACAAGGTCAATGTCAAGCGATAAGAAATTATATGACCCCAGAGTTCGTTAACAACATTGTTTTCAATTTGTTTAACAATAACATGGGTTATGATGTTTCAATTTGTGAAGCTGACCCAAGTACAAGAAATTGCTTATCAAACGATATTAAATTCAACATGGTCGCTGGTGCTGGTTCTGCGGTTGGTGCTATTCCTTCTGCACGAATTTTAGAGGTAAGATTAAGACCACAAGGAAAAACAGTCGATATCGCTCTTGATTACAACTTATTCGTTAACAGTGTAAGACCTCATTGCGTTCCTTCAAGAACTGCTGCAATTGTAAGGTCAAATGCTTATTTGAATTTGGAAAGTGCTGGATTTAATTGCCAAATCAATGGTCAAGATAAATCAGCCGTTACTTTCTTACAAGCCGTGGACCACATTGACCTTGATTACGGTGTAATTGGTGCATCTTACTCAATCGGTATGTCTGGAACTGCTTACGGTGGTGGAAGTGGTTATATGGTGATGAGATTTAGAAATAATGTCCACACAATTAACCCACATATTCCTGCTGAACCAGGTTTATATAACCCAAATAATTTAGAAGTACCACAAATGCCAGCGAGTATTCCTCAATCAATGAATGGTGCATATCCTGCTCCTGCCATGATTCCTTCTGCGGCTACAAGTTTGCAAAATATGCCTGTACCAAGTCAAGCTCCATCAGCCTCAGCTGGTAAGCCACTTGCTCCTGGTGATATCGAGGTTATACCATTACCTGCACAATAATTTTGTGAAAGTTAAAATAAAAAGAGCTTTGGTTTGTTATCAAAGCTCTTTTTTTGTTGTTTAAGAATGTTTATATATTTTTTCTAAATTCGCTTGCATGATAAACACCAAGTATTTTTATTTCCTCGACCTTGGTTTCAAGATCTTTGATAGCCAACTTAAATTCTTCTGATTCCAAGTGAGCCTCAACATCTACTATAAAGCTTGCGGAAATAAAACTTCCGATACAGCTTTCAATTCTTGTCATGTTGATATTGTGTTTTGCAAAACTACCCAAAGCTTCATATAAAGCAGCAGGGATATTTTTAAGTTTGAAAAACATAGTTGTAATGGTTTTTTTGTTTTCAATATTTTCAGGGATTATCATATTCTTTGAAATTATTAAAAATCTGGTGGTATTATTTTTTGAATTTTCAATATTTTCCGCCAAAACTTGTAACTCATATTGCTTGCCCGCTTCAATTGAGGCAATCGCACAAAGCGAAGGGTCGTTAAGTTTGCTTATTTCTTCCGCCGCCCCAGCAGTACTTGAAAAATTAACAGGTTCAAGTTTAAGTTCCTTTATTTTATTAGAGCATTGAGCCAAAGCATGGACATGGCTTAAAACTTTTTTGATGGAAGCAAGTGAAGCGTTTTTTGTCGCCAAAATATTATTTTCGATTCGTTTGTAATGTTCGCCGTTAATAAACAACTCGGATTTAGGTAAGATACCATGAACATCGGCAACTCTTCCCGCTTCGGAATTTTCCACAGGCAAAATAACATAATCAAAATTATTTTCCTTAACCGCCCCCACAGCCTCGGCAAAGCTTTTAAAACCAACCAACTCATCGTTTGGAAAAACTTCTTTCGCACTTAAATAAGAAAAAGATCCGATAACTCCAAGGTATGCAATTAATTTTTTTTCTGTCATAATATCCTCTGATGTTTTTGTTTTTTTTAATATATAAGAAAGAGAGAAAATGGTAAAGTCGATTTTAATAACAGGTGCAACAAGCGGAATTGGTAAAGCTTTGGCGGTTTATTATGCAAATAACGATACAAAATTATATCTTTTGGGACGAAATATTAAAAGATTAGAGGAAGTAAAACAAATTTGCGAAGAAAAGGGGGCTATGGTTGAAACAAGGCTTCAAGATGTTCGTAATTCTCAACAAATGCAAGATTATATTGGCTCTCTTGAAAACATTGATTTGGTTATTGCAAATGCGGGCGTTTCTTCGGGAACTTCGGAAGGTTTGGAACAAGGCGAAACAATAAAAGAAGTCTTTGACATAAATGTATATGGCGTTTTAAATACCATTACTCCTGCGGCTGATTATTTTAAGCAAAAAGGAGCTGGGCAAATTGTTATTATAAGTTCTCTTGCCTCTTATCGAGGAATGGCAGGTTCTCCTGCATATTGTGCATCAAAAGCAGCGGTCAGAGTTTATGGAGAAGCGTTAAGAGATTTGTTAAGGCCTTTAAATATCAAGGTTAATATCGTTTGCCCAGGATTTGTAAGGTCTGGAATAACTGATAAAAACAAATTTAAAATGCCCTTTTTTATGGAAACGGAAAAAGCGGTGGAGGTGATTGCAAAAGGCATAAAGAAAAATAAAGCCGTAATTGCTTTTCCTTTTCCAATGGCTTTTCTTGCTTGGTTTATGATGGCGTTACCAACTTCGGTAAGTTCGCTTATCACAAGGTTTTTGCCAAAAAAATAGCAATCAAAAATCTATTCGTCCATGCTTCCATCAAATCCCCAATGTTCTTTGATGTCGTAAACGGTAATCAAAAAATTATCAATTGGAGAGTGATTAACAGTTTCATAATAATCGTTATATACTTTATCAATTTGTTTTTGAAGTTGGTAACGATTTACGCTACTTCCTCCTGAAAAAATGCCGATTTCGATTTCGGTTTTTTGATTTTCGTTGGTAAGTAAGGTTTCATAAGAAGAGCATTTACCAAATATAACAGAATGGATTTTGTTTTGTTGAAACGCAAAATGGTCTTTTGATTTGTTGGCAATCATTTGATGGCAAAAATCTTTTAAAAATTCCTTTTTATCGCCAGTTTCTTCGAAATGAGCAACTTTCATCAAAGAATTAATATCACCAAGCCCAGTATAACAAGTGATAAATAAATTAGTAATATCGGGAATCGCAACTCTTTCTTCAAAATTAAGGTTAAGCTTGTTATCAAGCATTACTTTTGAATAATTAAACATACACAAGGAATTAAGCAAAGAAATATATAAAGATTCGGTTTTTTTTGAAATATCACCACCTACGCTCCAAATATTTTCGGCCAAATTTATTGCTTCCTCAACCTTTCCAAGCATAACTTTTGCTTGTAACAAAGAAATAGCAATCGTAGCATTTCTTGGTCTTTCAATTAAGACTTCTTTTAACATTGTTTCGATTTTTGAAATTTCATTAATCTTAGAATAAGGAAGCCTAAAAAGCTTTATCATTGCTTGGACTAATTCGTAGTTTTGATTCTCCATAAAAATTCCTTATTTTTTAAGCACAATAACTGTTATTACAATATATTATATTAATATAATAGTACATATTAAATGAAAAATATGTTACTTTTTAATAAAAGTTAAGTTAAAGGAAATAAAAATGGCTAAGAATCAAGCAAAAATATATAATGAACAAGATTTTGCAATGATGAGAAAAGCAGGAAGGCTTGCAGCAGAAACTTTGGATTTTGTTACACCTTTTGTAAAAGTTGGTGCAAAAACAATTGATTTGGATAAGATTTGTCATGATTTTATCATCGAAAATGGAGCAATTCCAGCGTGTTTAGGGTACAGAGGTTATAAGCATACAACTTGTATTTCGATTAATCATGTTATTTGTCATGGTATTCCATCGGAAAAAGCTCTCCAAGATGGGGATATCGTAAATATCGATGTTACGGTTATTTTGGACGGATATTTTGGTGATACAAGCCGTATGTATAATGTTGGTAAAGTCGGAGTTAAAGGAAAAAGGCTTGTCCAAGCGACATATGATTCGATGATGAAGGCAATCGAAGTGGTAAGACCTGGTGCTACTTTGGGTGATATTGGTCATGCAATTGAATCTTATGTATCGAAATTTAATTATTCTGTGGTCGAAGATTTTTGTGGTCATGGAATTGGTAAAGTTTTTCATGATTATCCAAATGTTCTTCATTACGGAGAAAAAGGTAAAGGCGATGTTTTGCAAGAAGGTATGATTTTTACCATTGAACCAATGATAAATGTCGGAAAACCTGACAGCATAATTTTATCAGATGGCTGGACCGCAATTACAAGGGATAGAACTTTATCAGCTCAATTTGAACATACCATTGGCGTGACTTCGAATGGTTATGAAATATTTACATTATCACCAAAAAATTGGCATTATCCACCTTATGAATGATATTAACGAAGAACAAGCACAAGAAAAACATTACCTTGGCCATCGTGAAAGAATGAGAAAAAAGCTTCTTTCAAACGGGGCCGAGGTTTTGGCTGATTACGAACTTTTGGAATTGGTTTTGATGTGTGCAATACCAAGAAAAGATGTTAAACCTTTGGCAAAGGATTTGATTAAAAAATTTGGTTCTTTTTCGGAAACTTTGTCCGCTCCTCACGAGGATTTGATGGAAATTAAAGGGATTAAGGAGAACACCATATCCTTTTTTGAAATTATTAAACAATCGGCAATTCATCTTTCAAAACAACAAGCTTTTAAAAATCCTGTGATAAATTCGTGGGACAAGTTGATTGATTATTGCGTTGCAAAGATGGGATATGGTAAAGTAGAATCGTTTAGAGTGATTTTTTTGGATACTAAGTTAAGGCTTATTTCTGATGAACTTTTTTCAGAAGGGACAGTAGACCAAACTTCGTTATTTCCAAGAGAAGTACTTAAAAAAGCAGTAAAATTAGGGGCGGTTTCAATTATTATGGTTCATAATCATCCATCAGGCGATACAAAACCTTCGAAAGCTGATATTTCTATGACTAAGAAAGTTATGGAGGCATTAAGCTCGGTTAATATTGAATTGATTGACCATTTGATTATTTCAAAAAACAGCCACTCTTCATTCAAAACTTTGGGAATTATTTAAGGTAAAGGCAACTTTTATATGAAAAAAAATACATTTAGCAAAATGTTTGAAATTTCCGAACAACAAACCAACGATGTTTTAGGTGCTTATCCTGAAAAAGTTCATGTAAGCGCTTTTCCAGAGAGAAGATATTTAAAAACCACAAGAAATTTAACAATTTTTTCGATTATAAGTTTGTCAGTGACTATATTATTTGCAAGCATTTTATATATGCTTATTCCAAATATTAAAACAGAAGTGAAATTAATAACAAAAGACAGGCAAATGACGGGGCTTAAATTTATTGAGCCTTATGAAGTCAGAGAGAATCCAATATCTTTGTATTTAGAAAAGCTTGTTAATGATTATGTGATAATGAGACATGAGGTAAAGTCTGATGTCGATAATTTGATAAATCTTTGGGTTGATGAAAATAGTAAATTAAACCTTTTAACATCTCCTTTGATATTAAAAGATATTTTAGATGAAGAAAGAGTAACTAAGCAAAAGGTTATTTCAAGTGGCTTTACAAGGAAAGTTAATATTCTTTGGACTAAACCTATGTCTGTATCATCGGTTTCTGGTATATTTGTGGTTCGTTTTGAAACTTTGGATTTTTATTATGGAAAGCCGGAAAAAGATATAAAGACTTGGGAGGTTTTTGTGAGAATTAATAGGCAATCTCCAATAAAAAAGGTTGAACCATCAGAAAATGAAAAAGATTATAAGAAATATGTTTTGATGTTAACTCATAATCCATTAAATGTTAAAGTTACAAATTATGTTATTTCATATGTAGGGTCAAGACCTGTTGGATCGAAACCAAGATAAGTTTTTAAAAAAAATAAAAAAAGCCCCCTTAAAAACAACTGGGGGCTTTTTTATTAAATATCAAGGAATTCTTTGACCTTATCAATAAAATTTGGATTTTCTGGAACGGTTTCTCCGGAAATTTTTGCAAATTCTTTTAAAAGATCTTTTTGCTTTTGGTTAAGTTTTGTTGGAGTTGTTGTTTTAACCTTAACAAATAAATCGCCTCTTGCACCACCGCTTTTAAGCTTAGGCATACCTTTTCCTTTTAAAGTAAAGGTAGTATCGGTTTGAGTTCCTTGTGGAATTTTTATATCTTCTTTTTCGTCATTGATTAAAGTAAGATTTATTTTTCCACCCAAAGTAGCAGCGGTAAAAGATATTGGAATAGTACAATAAAGGTTTTCAGCTTCTCGGTTAAATATTGGATGGTTTTTAACATTCACAAGAATATATAAATCTCCATTAGGCCCACCCTTAATTCCAGCACTTCCTTCGCCAGAAACTCTCATCTTCATGCCATCTTCAATGCCTTGTGGAATTTTGATATCCAAAGTTTTTTTGTTATAAATCAAACCTTTGCCACGACATTTTGTGCAAGGATTTTTTATAACTTGACCTTCGCCATGACAATGAGGGCAAACTTGTTCAAACATGAAAAAACCTTGTTGAACTCTGACTTTTCCTCGTCCTTTACAATAAGAACAAGTTTCAGGAGAACTTCCCGCCTTACAACCAGTACCATGGCATTCATCACATACAGCTTGCTTTTCGATATCGATTTTTCTCTCAACACCGGTAAAAGCATCTTTTAAAGATATGTCGATACTTTCAAGAATGTCTTCGCCTTTTCTTGCATTAGAACGACGGCTTTCAGACCTTGAAGAACCGCCACCAAAACCACCAAAAAAATCGGCAAAGATGTCAGCAAAATCAGACATGTCAGCACCACCAAAACCTCCGAATCCTCCTTGACCTTGGCTAAATGCGTCGTGTCCATAACGGTCGTACGCATCTTTTTTCTGAGCATCTTTTAATACTTCATAAGCCTCGGAACATTCTTTGAATTTTTGTTCAGCTTCCTTGTTGTCAGGATTCATATCGGGATGGTATTTTTTAGCCATTTCCCGATATGCCCTTTTTATTTCGCTGGCATCTGCACCACGATTAAGTCCTAATATTTCGTAATAGTCTCTTTTATTACTCAATGTTTTTAGTCTTTCTTAACTTCTTCGAAATCAGCATCCACAACATTATCATCGCTCTTCTTTGGCTCTTCGTTTGGAGCAGAAGATGATGAACCAGCAGAAGGAGCTTCTTCGGTTTTATACAAGTTTTCACCCATCTTAATGGTTGAAGCCATTAATTTTTCAACTTTTTGATTGATTAATTCTGGGTCTTCTGAGTTCAAGTTATCTTTTAATTCCTTTAAGTTTGCTTCGATTTCAGATTTAACATTAGCTGGAATTTTTGCTTCATGTTCTTTTAAAGTTTTTTCAGTGTTATGAACAAGACTTTCAGCTTTGTTTTTAACTTCGACGAGTTCTTTTCTCTTCTTATCTTCGCTTGCATGTAATTCAGCATCTTTAATCATTCTTTCGACTTCATCGTCTTTTAAACCGCCAGAAGCTTGAATACGAATAGTTTGCTCTTTACCAGTAGCCTTATCACGAGCAGAAACATTAACAATACCGTTAGCGTCGATATCGAAAGTAACTTCGATTTGTGGAGTTCCACGAGGTGCAGGAGGAATACCAACAAGGTCAAATTGTCCAAGCAATTTGTTGTCGATGGCCATTTCTCTTTCCCCTTGGAAAACGCGGATAGTAACAGCATTTTGTCCGTCTTCTGCGGTTGAGAAGATTTGAGATTTTCTTGTAGGAATGGTTGTATTTCTTTCAATTAATCTTGTGAAAACACCGCCCAAAGTTTCGATACCAAGTGATAATGGAGTAACATCAAGCAATAAAACATCTTTAACTTCGCCTTTTAACACACCACCTTGGATAGCCGCACCAATAGCAACAACTTCATCAGGGTTTACACCTTTATGAGGTTCTTTGCCAAAGAAGTTTTTAACGACTTCAACGACTTTTGGCATTCTTGTCATACCACCAACCAAAATAACTTCGTCAATTTCGTTTGATTTTAAATTAGCATCTTTTAAAGCAGCCTTAACAGGTTCGATGGTTCTGATTACCAAATCTTCGATCAAAGCTTCTAATTTAGAACGGGTCATTTTGATATTTAAGTGTTTAGGACCGCTTGCATCAGCAGTGATAAATGGAAGGTTGATATCAGTTTGAACCGCACTTGAAAGTTCGATTTTAGCCTTTTCAGCAGCTTCTTTTAATCTTTGTAAAGCAAGTTTGTCGTTTCTTAAATCAATTCCGTTTTCTTTTTTGAATTCGTCAGCTAAGTAATTGATAATTCTTGCGTCGAAATCTTCACCACCAAGAAAAGTATCGCCGTTTGTTGATTTAACTTCGAAAACGCCATCGCCGATTTCAAGAATAGAAATATCGAAAGTACCACCACCAAGGTCGTATACAGCAATAGTACCAGAATTTTTCTTATCCAAACCATAAGCAAGAGCAGCAGCAGTAGGCTCGTTAATGATACGAAGAACTTCTAAACCAGCGATTTTACCAGCGTCTTTTGTGGCTTGTCTTTGGCTGTCATCGAAATATGCAGGAACAGTAATAACCGCTTGATTTACTGGTTCGCCAAGATATTTTTCAGCATCTTCTTTGATTTTTTGCAAAACGAAAGCAGAAATTTGTGAAGGAGCATATTTTTTACCGTAAGCTTCAACCCAAGCATCGTTATTGTCACTTGCAACAATCTTATAAGGAACAAGAGTTTTTGCTTTTTCGATTTGTTTATCGTTATATCTTCTTCCGATTAATCTTTTGATTGCAAAGAAAGTTCCTTCATAATTTGTAACAGCTTGTCTTTTTGCAGGAGCACCAGCAAGTCTTTCGCCATTATTTGTAAAAGCAACCATAGAAGGGGTTGTTCTGTTACCTTCTGCGTTTTCGATAACTTTTGCGTCTTTGCCGTCCATAACAGCAAAGCAAGAGTTTGTTGTACCTAAGTCAATTCCTATAACTTTTCCCATTTTTATTTCCTATTTTTAGTTTATAAATTAAAATTGTTTAAGGAGTATATAGTATTAATTTTTGAACTATACAACCCCTTAAACAACAAAAAATTAAATTTTTTTTAAAATTATCCCATATGACGAACTTTTATAGTTCCTTCAATGCTTTTAAGCTCTTCAATTAATTCTTTTTGGTTTTCTTCTTTTGTATCGATATCAAAAACTACATAACCAATTTCGGAATCAGTTCTTAAATATTGTCCTGCGATATTAAGGTGTCTTTTTGAGAACACATTGTTAACCGCACTCAAAGTTCCAGGGACATTTTTATGAATATGAATGTATCTTGTGGTGTGTTCGATATCTTGTAATGGAAGAGCAACCTCGACAAAGTTAACCGCGCTTAAAGTTGAACCATTTTCAAGATATTTGATTAATTTTGTTGCAACTTCGATGCTTATTCCTGCTTGGGCTTCTTCGGTTGAACCACCGATATGAGGGGTTAAGATAACATTATCTCTTCCTCTTAATGGGGAAACGAATTCATCTCCTTTTGATGCTGGTTCGATTGGAAACACATCTAAGGCAGCACCAGCAATATCGCCACTGTCTAATAATTCGCATAAATGTTCAATGTTTACCACGCAACCTCTTGCCGCATTGATTAAAAAAGCACCTTTTTTCATTTTTCTTAAATTTTTTGGTCCCATAAGATTCTTTGTATCAGGTGTTTCAGGAACATGGAGCGAAACCACATCGGCGGTTTTAAGCAAGGTATCAAGAGTTTTCACTCTTTTAGCATTTCCCATAGAAAGAACATCAACAATATCATAATAAATGACATTCATTCCGATACATTCAGCCAAAATTGAAAGTTGAGAACCAATATGTCCGTAACCTACGATACCAAGTGTTTTACCACGAGCTTCGACACAACCATCAGCATTTTTATCCCATTCACCTCTATGAGTTTTCATGGATTTTTCAAAAGCTCTGCGGAAAAGCATGATAATTTCACCAAGTGCAAGCTCAGCCACAGATCGGGTATTGGAATATGGCGAGTTGAATACAGGAATACCAAGAGATTTCGCAGCGTTTAAGTCAACTTGGTTGGTTCCGATACAAAAACAACCAATTGCTTTTAAATTTTCAGCATGGGACAAGATTTCTTTTGTTAATTTTGTTCTTGAACGAATGCCTATAATTTCTGCTGTTTTAATTTCTTCGATTAACTTTTCGTTATCTAATGCTCCTTTTAAGGATTTGACATTGGAATATTCGTTATCTTTGAATAAATTTACACCGTTTTCATGGATGCTTTCAAGCAGAAGAATCTTTGTCTTTTCCTTTAATTTTGTCATAATTTAATACCCTTAATTTAAAATAATAATAAAAAATAAGCTTTAATAATAAAGCTCATCAAATCCATTATATAGGTTAATATTTTTAAATAAAGAAAATAAAAAAAATTAAAATAGACTTTTTATAAAAAGTAACTTGAAACAGATATGAAAATAAAGCTATTATATATGCTAATTAGTTTAATTTATTAGTAGATAAATATATTTTTTTTGGGGGCTTTTAAATGAAAAAACTTACTTTTGTGTTTTTGTTGACATTTTTTGTTATTTTAAATAATTCTTATGCACAAGAACAAGCTGTTGCTAAACCTGAGGTTACTCCTTTGGAAAAGGAATACCAAGATAAGGTAAAAGAAATAAAACAAAAAGATGAACAAAAAGAAGTTCAAAAAATTTCGGAAGAGGAATTAAAAAAACAACAGGAATTGGCAAAAAGACAAGAAGAATTAAGGTATATATTCTCTCCTAAGCTTGATGAGAGTGGTGTTGCTGCGATTCCTTTTATTATGCCACAAGGAAATGTTATCCAAGTTCCTTTTGTTGACCATGTTCCTTATTTCTTTACATATGCGGAAATATTTAACGATGGAAAAATCATGGTTAATGAAACCGTGGATATGGTTTTTTCTTCTGAAAAGGGAGAATATTCACGCCAATTCGTAAGAGAACTTAAAACCTCTTATAAAGACAGAAATGGTAAAACAAAAAAGCTTGATATCCAAGTTGAATCAGTTTTTTACAACAAGGATAAAGTTCCATTTTTTGTAACAACTTATGGTGATAAATTGCAAATAAGAGTCTTAGCACCAGAAGGAATTTTTAAAACAGGTGCAAGTACTTTTTATATAAAATATGTGGTTGATAATTCAGTGTTCTTTACACCTGATTTTGATGACTTATATTATAATGTGATTGGTTATGGTTTTAAGGTTCCTGTTGCTCGTGCCGGAATTTCTATGATTTTCCCAAAAAAACCTAATATCTTAGCAGAAGGTGGTGTGGTTGGTTCTGAGGAAAATCAAGGCATTGAAATCAAAAGAAGTAGCGACGCAGAGGGAAATCTTGCTTTTGCGGTTAGCGAACCAATAATTCCTGGTGATGGTTTTTCAATCTTCTTATCAATGGATAAAAATGTTGTAATTCCTCCAAGTGTTAATGACAAAATCAATGAATTAATAAGAAATAATGCCTTTGGTATTACAGCGTTTTTTGGTTTATTCATTATTTGTTTAAGATATTTGTTGGCATTTTTGGAATTGCTTAAAAAGAAGGCGGTTAAAAAAGTTAAAAGCTTTGCTTCATATACTGCTTCATCACTTTTTTATTACAATCTTAAAAGAAAAATTGATGATAAAACTTTGGCAGTGGCTTTAATCTCAATGGCTTCTAAGGGTGCTGTTAAAATATCTAATGCTGGTGAAGATATTAAAATTACCAAAATTTCTGATAAAAATCTTGCGATCGAAGAAAAGGTATTATTTTCAAAATTATTTAAAGGTAAGAAAGAAGAAATTTCTTTAAATGATAAAGTCGTACTTAAAAAAGCATTTTCAAAGTTTAAGTGTAAGCTTGTTAAGAGAGATATTTTTGAAAGAGTAAAAACTGATATTGCGAATATTTCGGTTGCTGTTATATTGGTG
>JAKJEU010000204.1 GCA_022705265.1 Pseudomonadota bacterium
AAAGAGTTTTTAAACGAAAAAATCGAAGACGAAATCGATATGGTTGTAAAATTTATTAAAAAACACAAACTTTTTAACGACGAAGCAAGAAAACAAAAAGACCTTGCAAAAATATTAAGAGCTGGCTTTAAATATGATGATATAAAACAAGCTCTTAACATTATAAAAAACGAAGAATGAAATTATTTTAACAAAGAAGCCGCCGCTTCATCCACCACTAAATAAGCATTTTCATGTTTTTGAAGCACTGTTACAGGGCAAGCCTCACTCACTTCTCCTTTTACTGCCTCGAAAACCGCTCTTGCTTTGTTTTCACCACTTGCCATAAAAATAAGCTCTTTTGCACTCATAATTGTTGAAATTCCAACTGTTAACGCCTTTTTTGGCACTTCTTCCAAAGATTTAAAAAACCTTGAATTATCCTTAATAGTTTTAAGGGTTAAATCTTGAACTCTGGTAACCGAATTAAACGAAGAATAAGGCTCGTTAAAAGCAATATGTCCGTTACTTCCAACTCCTCCAAAAAACATATCAATGCCACCAGCTTGTTTAATTTTTTCTTCATAATCCATACATTCTTTGGTTAAATCCTTTGCCATACCGTTTGGAATATTTATGTTTTGCTCTTTTAAATTAACTTTTGAATAAAGATTTTGGTTCATAAAATAATAAAAACTGTTTTCATTTTGTTTATCAAGCCCGACATATTCGTCCATATTAAAAGTTATGACATTTTCAAAATCAAGCTCGTTTTCAGATATTTTTTTATAAAACAACAAAGGAGTAGAACCCGTTGGAAGACCTAAAACAATTTTTTTTCCAATATTCTCATGTAATTTTTCCGATAATTTTTGAAAAGAAAACTCAGAGACTGCTTCATAATCTTTTAAAACAATGACTTTCATTAACAACTCCATTAATTAATATATTCTTATTTTAATAGAGATTTTATATTTGCGGTTGCTTTTAATCAAGATAAATGATATTTTTTATAAAAATACTTTGGATTTTATAGGCTATTTAAAACATGTCGAAATCATACAATAAATTAGAACTAATAAATAGATACTCTAAAGCATTATTTGATGCCGCCGATGAAAGCGGTAAGGTTGATGAGGTTAAGGCAAATATAATCGATTTTTTAAACATGCTTAAAACAAGTGATGATTTAAAAAATATGACCAAAAACCCTTCTATATCAACAATAAGTCGAATAAATGTTCTTAACGAAATTGCTTTACAAGCTCGGTTTAGCGAAATTTTCAAAAACTTTACAAATGTTGTAACCTCTAATCAACGGTTGTTTTTAATTGGCGATATATGTGAAAAATATCTTGAAATTGTTGATGTCGAAAATAACATCGAAACCGTTATCGTAAAGACAAAGACTCCTTTAAAAGATGAATTAAAAGAGCTTTTAATAAATACTTTAAGCAAAACATTAAACAAAAAAATCAAACTTAATGCAAAAATCGATAAATCTTTGCTTGGTGGAATTCAAATTGCTGTTGGCTCGGTCATGATTGACAGCACTTATAAAACAAAATTAAACCAAGTAAAATTATTAATGGCAAAGGATTAAACACTCATGAATCTTCAAGCAACTGAAATTTCAACAATTTTAAAAGGCAAAATCGCAAATTTTAATGCCGCTTCATCAACCGCCGAAATCGGACAAGTATTGTCTGTGGGGGATGGAATTGCTCATGCTTATGGGCTTGACAATGTTAAAGCCGGCGAATTGGTTGAATTTTCATCAGGAATAAAAGGAATGGCTTTAAGTCTTGAATCCGACAATGTTGGTATCGTTATTTTCGGCGAAGACAGCAAAATAAAAGAAGGCGATATTGTAAAAAGAACTGGCGATATTGTTAGTGTTCCTGTTGGTAAAGAGCTTTTAGGAAGAGTTGTGGATGCACTTGGAAATCCAATCGACGGTGGAAAACCTCTTGAAACCAAGGAAACTTTAATCGCTGATGTTGTCGCTCCTGGTATTATTTCAAGAAAAAGTGTTCATGAACCTATGCAAACTGGTCTTAAAGCTATTGATTCTTTAATTCCTATTGGCAAAGGACAAAGAGAGCTTATCATTGGTGACCGTCAAACTGGTAAAACTGCGATTATTTTGGATACCATAATAAATCAACGCGAAATTAATAAAAATGCAAAAACAGATAAAGACAAATTATTCTGTATTTATGTTGCTGTTGGTCAAAAACGCTCAACCGTTGCAAATATTGTTAAAACATTAAAAGAAAATGATGCTTTTGATTATACAATTGTTGTTGCTGCGACTGCTTCGGACCCTGCTCCTATGCAATTTTTGGCTCCATATGCTGGTTGTGCTATGGGTGAATATTTCCGTGATAATGGAATGCATGCGGTTATTTTCTATGACGATTTATCAAAACAAGCAACCGCTTATCGTCAAATGTCTTTGTTATTAAGAAGACCTCCTGGTCGTGAAGCTTATCCTGGTGATATTTTCTATCTCCATTCAAGATTGCTTGAAAGAGCTGCTAAAATGAGTGATGATAAGGGTGCTGGTTCTTTGACTGCTTTG
>JAKJEU010000205.1 GCA_022705265.1 Pseudomonadota bacterium
TGCAACACTGCTGGTGGCAAACAATGCCTTACAAAAGTAATTCTTCAAAATAATGATGGAAAATATAACACTGTATTAAGCAATGTTTATACTGATTTAAAACAAGACAAATTAACCGTTGAAAAAGACAGTTCTTCTGAAATGCCTTTTATCCATGTTTTTAAATATAAATATAAATTTTTCAAAGATATAAATTATTATGATTTAGCACCTGATAGCTTTAAACCTGAAATATATGAAGTAATCGACCCAATGGCGGAACCCTTGAAAAAAGAAGAGCTTATCCAAACACCTTTTTTAGATAAATTTAAAAAAGTATTTGCCTCAATATCATTTATTTCTCCATTAAATGCTGCAAACTGCCCTACTATGGTTAAACCATCAACTGGTCCAGTTACTTCAAGCTTTGGATATCGTGTTCTTGATAAAGGACAAGAATTTCATGGAGGTGTTGATTACGGAATTCCGATGGGAACTTCTCTTCCTTCTATTGCTAATGGAACTGTTATAACTGCTTCTGGTGGATGTGCTGCTCAAGGTTCTTTGGGAAATAATTGCGGTGGTGGTTTTGGAAACTATGTTATGGTAAAACTTGAAAACGGTGATGTAGTTGTTTATGCTCATTTAAGTTCAGTTGATGTTAAAGTAGGACAAACCGTAACTTCTGGAACTGTTATCGGTAAATCCGGAAGCTCTGGGCGTTCAACTGGTCCTCATTTGCATTTTGAAATAAGAGTTGGTGGGGACAGAAATAATCGTGTTGACCCTGTAAAATATCTTGCAAGCTGTGGTGCAACAAAATGGAATGGTAGTGGCGCTCCTCCTTCTGGCGGAAGCGGAACAGTAAGCAATGGTGGTGCTTCTGGAACTGGTGGAAGCAACAACAACCGCTTCCAAGTTGAAAATCTTCCTTGGTATAGTGGTGGAGATGATACTTTAAGCGATACAAGATATAACGAGCTTTTTAAGCTTGATGATACTTGCGAAAAATAAAATTAATCTAACAAGTTAATAAAATTAAAGTGCTTTATTTTTTAATAAGGCACTTTTTTTATCTATACTTATCTTTGTGAAATAATTTTAACAATATTTGCAAGATATAATTTCATGTTTTGCAGTTCAACCTTATCATAAGTTGCCTTAACAAATGGCTCATATGTTTCATAAACTCTTTTTACATGCCATTTTGCCATATTCTTTTTGGTTTGCTTGAAATTAGCACATTTATCAGCAATCTTAACCATAATTGTATAAGGATTACTTTTCATTTGTTCAAAATATATTTTGTCCGTTAATGCTCTATCGCTTAGATTATTTTTACTTACTTTATCAACAATTTCTGCAATTTCTTCGCCAAAACAAGAGACTATATCAGATTTTTTCACTTCGGTGTCTTCGATTGTGTCATGTAAAATAGCCGATATTTTAAGCTTAAAATAATAATTTATTGGAAGTTCATTATAAAAATAATCAATTACTTTATCAACTTGTCTTAAATGATAAAAATAAGGAAGCATTCCATCAGCATATTTTTGTTCTTTGTGATTTTTTATCGCAAAATTAATAGCCTTTTCATACATTAAATATTCATCAACGACATAAAGAACTTCATGATTTATTTGAACTTCATTATCAAAATTTTTCATATCATCAGTTTTAACAAAACAAAACTGGCCAAAATCATAATTCCCAATAAAAAATGATTTTGGTTTTATTTTATAGTTATTTTTCACATAAAAAAAAGCTTCGATTTGATTTTGAAAATTAAAATTACAATCGAAGACTTTGAATTCTTTATTATCTTTTATAAAAACTATTTTCATATTCCAAGCTTCTTTTCAATTTTTTGAATTTTATTTATAATTGATTGCTTAATATCAACATCAAGAGTCTTTGCAAGCAATGTAACCGTAATTATAACATCAGCAAACTCATTTTCCAAATCTTGTTTTGTTACATTTTTAAGCTTACTTTCATGTTGTTTCCCAAAATGCTTTAAAACTTCGGCTGATAATTCGCCCATTTCTTCGTTAATTTTCGCAAGTTTAGCATATGCTTCAATTTCTTTTTCACGAAGCCCATAAATGCTTGATAATTTATCGTCAGCTCTTTTTATAAAATCCATAAATTCATCAAAATGCATTTTATTCCACCTCTATTGCAATAGCACAAATATCATCGCTTGCCTTAAATCTTGGTAAAAATTGGCAGTCAAAGTCCTTTCTTTCAAACTCTCTTACATTTTCAAGAACATTTTTAAGCGAGGAAAAAGATTTATAAAAAAGCTCTTTATAATCTCCCATTTCATAACTTTCCGCAAACCTTAAAAGCCCATCGGTTGACATGAAAATTTTATCACCTTTCTCCAAAGTTAAGGAAAAAGTTTTATAATCTTCGTGTTTTAAAGAATTATAAGTCAAATCCAAAACCCCATAAAAACCTTGCTTATTTTTTTGGTTTCTAACCTCTCTTGCACCATCTCTTATAATCTTAATCGCATCTAAAAGAGGTGTGCCATTATTTACCATT
>JAKJEU010000206.1 GCA_022705265.1 Pseudomonadota bacterium
CGTGGAGCAATATGAATGAGGCTGATGAAGTCGTGGTTGTCGTTGATGCGTTAAGAAAAAATGACCCAGAAACTGACGATATTATCGAAGCTTTGGGACATAAGCAAATCAAGGCTATATTGCTTTTAAACAAAGTTGACAGAGCGGATAAACAACGGTTGTTAAATTTGGCTAAAAAATTGTTTGATACAGGAGTTTTTAAAGAAGTATTCATGGTTTCTGCAATGAATGGCGAGGGTGTTGAAGATTTTAAAAACAAAATTAAATCCTTAATGCCAGAAGGACCTTTTTATTACGACGAAGACCAAATAACCGATATGCCTTTAAGAATGTTTGCCTCAGAAGTTGTAAGGGAAAAGTTGTTTTTGAATTTAAGAGAAGAGCTTCCTTATTCTTTAACTGTTGAAACTGATAACTTTAAAGAGGAAGAAAAAGGTATCAGAATTGAAATGACCATTTATGTTGAAAAAGAAGGTCAAAAGAAAATAATTTTGGGTAAAAATGGCTCTTTCATTAAAAAAATTGGTCAAAGTGCAAGATTGGAATTGCAAGAAATTTTGGAATCAAAAGTAAATTTATTCTTGTTTGTTAAGGTCAAAGAAAACTGGCAAGAAGATAAAACAAGATATACTTCACAAGGTTTGAAATTTGATTAAAATAGAAGATGAAGGAATAATCATTAATATTCGCTCTTGTGGTGAAAATGGTGCTGTTATAAGTGTTTTAAGTGAAAATAATGGCATAGTTAACGGATATATTTCTAAACTTTCTAATCGTAAAAACAATAATCTTTACCATATAAGCAACCATGTAAAATTTTCGTGGCAATCAAGGTTGGAAGAAAATCTTGGCTCTTTTTCGATGTCGTTGATAAAGGGATATGCTTCAATTCATATTTTGGATAAGATAAAAAGCGCTATGTTAATGAGTGTTGCTTCACTTATTTATTTAAGTTTTAAAGAACGAGAGCCATTAAATAATTTTTATCATACGACTTTGGCGCTGTTTGATGATTTGAATGCAAAAAATTACATATTTTGGGAATTGATATTACTTGAATATTCTGGATTCGGACTTGATTTGACCAAGTGTGCGGCAACTGGGGCGGTTGATGATTTATGTTTTGTTTCCCCTAAAACAGGAAGGGCAGTTTCAAAGGAAGCAGGAATTCCTTATAAAGATGTTCTTCTTTTGTTGCCAAAATTTTTAATATGTGATAATGTCGATTTTGATGTAAACGATATAAAAGAAGGATTAAATTTATCAGGATATTTTTTAAAAAAGCATATCTTTAATCAAAGAAATATGCCATATATAAGAAGTATTTTAGAAGATTATTTACTAAATGAAAAAATCATAGTATGATACGACTCTATTTTGATAAAAAATAGCAATCAAATCATAGAAGGTGGAAAAGGCTTATGAGCAGTTGGACAGAAGAAAAAATTGAAGAATTAAAAAAACTTTGGGCAGAAGGTCTTACAACAGGTGAGATTGGTAAGCGACTCGGAGTTTCAAAAAATGCTGTTGTTGGAAAAGCACACAGATTAGATCTTGAATCAAGACCATCTCCAATTAAAAGAGCTGTGAGCGAAGTTAAAGAAGTCGTTCAAAAAGAAGTTGCTCAAAAAGAAGTGGTAAGTGAACCAAAGGCTCCTGTTCGTAAAAAACTTCCTGTAAAAGAAGTTGATAAAAAGAATAAGAAAACAAAAATAAGTGATTTGACTTCTACATCATGCAGATGGCCTGTGGGCGACCCTAAGGAAGAAGATTTTCATTTTTGTGGTAAAGAAACTTTTAATGGTAAGCCATATTGCTTGGAACATTGTGCTGTGGCATATGTTGGCATAAATAAAAAAGGCGGCTAATATCCTTATACTTTATATCGTTTTCAATCTATGCTAGGTTATAAATGGCTTTGCAGGTATTTTTGTGTTCGTAATTTAAGTTAAAGAGTAAGAATAATGAGTGAAGATGTAATAAAAATTCGTGGTGCAAGGCAACATAACCTTAAAAATGTTAATGTAAATATCCCAAAAAACAAATTGGTGGTGATTACGGGTTTGTCTGGTTCGGGTAAATCTTCGCTTGCTTTTGACACAATTTATGCCGAAGGACAAAGGCGATATGTCGAAAGTTTATCTTCATATGCAAGGCAATTTTTGGAATTGATGAGCAAACCTGATGTCGATTTGATTGAAGGCTTATCTCCTGCTATATCGATTGAACAAAAAACGACTTCGAAAAATCCAAGGTCTACGGTTGGTACGGTTACTGAAATTTATGATTATATGCGTCTTTTGTGGGCAAGGGTTGGAATCCCTTATTCTCCTGCGACTGGACTTCCAATAACAAGCCAAACAGCAACCGAAATGGTTGATAAAATTGTTGAAATGGGCGAGGGGGCAAAAATCATGATACTTGCTCCGATTGTACGGGCAAGAAAGGGTGAATATCGCAAAGAAATTAAAGAATTGCAAAAAAAAGGTTTTCAAAGATTAAAGGTTGATGGCGAGATTTATGAA
>JAKJEU010000207.1 GCA_022705265.1 Pseudomonadota bacterium
CGATGAAGTAATTGACAGAGTCACAAATGTTATTGTTGCTTGTTCTTTCCAAGATATTACGGGACAAAGAATCCAAAAAGTTGTTAAGGCGGTAAAATATATTGAACGAAGAATAAATCGTCTTATTGATATTTGGGGTCAAGATGTTATTTATGAACAAAAAGTGGAAGAACAAACTGAAACCGATGAATATAAAAAATATTTGCACGGACCTCAATTAAAGGGACAAGGTGTTTCGCAATCTCAGGTTGATGAAATGTTGTCAAAGGGTGGTCCTGCTCCTGCTCAGTCTCAACCTCAACAAAATCAAGCACCACAACCTCCTGTTCAAAAGGTTGCTGAGGCTCCTAAGGTTGCTCCTCAAACACAAAAGGCTCCAAAACCTCAGGTTCAAGCTCCTCCTAAAAAAGAGCCAGAACCAGAAACAAGTGGCAAGCCATTGGATCAAAGTAGTATAGATTCGCTTTTTGATTAAAATTAATGCTTGACTTTGTTTAAAAATCGTTATATCTATACACAATAAATTTTATTTGTCTTTAAGGAATTATAGTCATGTCAAGAAGATGTATTATTACAAACAAAGGTGTTCAAGTTGGACACAATGTTAGCCATGCTAACAACAAAACAAAAAGAAGATTTTTGCCAAACTTGCAAAAGGTTTCTTTACCAAGTGAAATTTTGGGTAAAGAAGTTGCTTTAAGACTTTCTGTTCACGGTTTAAGAACAATTGAACATAATGGTGGTCTTGATGCTTATTTGCTCGGTGCAAAAAACAGCAAGCTTACAGAAGAAGCAAAATCTTTGAAAAAGCAATTGTTAAAAGTAAAAGGCTAATTTTAAGCTTTTTATGAAAAGATTTATAAAAGACCCGTTTTGATTAACGGGTTTTTTTGTAACTAAACAAAAATAAAAATAAATTTTAATAGATAATATAAGCTTTATAGGTATATAATGCTTTGTATTTAATTTAACTTATAAATAGGGTAGTCATGAGATATTCAAAATATTTTATTCCAACATTAAAAGAAAATCCAGGTGAAGCACAAGTGGTTTCACACAGGCTTATGTTAAGAGCTGGGATGATTTCACAATTAAGCGCTGGGATTTATAATTGGTTGCCCTTGGGGTTAAAGGTTTTGCAAAAAGTATCAGAAATCGTAAGAGATGAGCTTAATAAGGCTTCTGCGATTGAAATTTTGATGCCAACCTTGCAACCTGTTGAACTTTGGCAAGAAAGCGGAAGATATGACGCTTATGGTGCCGAAATGTTAAGAATTAAGGACAGAAATAATCGTGAATATGCTTATGGTCCAACAGCAGAAGAAGTGGTTACAGATATTTTCCGTAAAAATATTCGTTCTTATAAAGATATGCCAAAAAATTTATACAATATTCAATGGAAATTCAGAGACGAAACTCGCCCAAGATTTGGTTTGATGAGAGGTCGTGAATTCTTGATGAAAGATGCTTATTCCTTTGATGTTGATTACGAAGCAGCAAAAAAATCATATTACAGAATGTTTACAGCATATCTTAATATCTTTGAAAGAATGGGGCTTAAAACCATTCCTATGCAAGCTGATACTGGACCTATTGGTGGTAATTTAAGCCATGAGTTCATCGTTTTGGCTGAAACTGGTGAAAGCCAAGTTTATTGCCATAAAGATTTCTTGAAAACGGATGCTCCACAAGGGGTTGATTTTGATTCTGATTTGCTTCCAATTTATGAAAAATGGACAAGTCTTTATGCAGCAACTGATGAAGTTTGCAAAGAAGAAGATATCAAAAAAGAAGATATCATAACAGCAAGAGGAATCGAAGTTGGTCAAGTATTTTATCTTGGTAAAAAATATTCTGAAAAGTTAAAAGCAGAAGTTTTGAATGATAAAGGTCAACCAGTAACGGTTGAAATGGGTTGTTATGGAATCGGCGTTTCAAGAGTTGTTCCAGCAATCATCGAGGCATCGCACGACGAGCATGGTATAATTTGGCCTGAATCAGTTGCTCCGTTCAAAGCGGTTGTAATTAACCTTAACCAAGGTGTTAGCGAAACTGATAAAGTGAGTGAAGAAATTTATCAAAAACTTCTTAATGCTAAGGTTGATGTTTTATATGATGACAGAAATGAGCGAGCAGGAGTTAAGTTTAAAGACAACGATTTAATTGGTATTCCTTATCAAATTATCGTTGGTAAAAAAGGCTTAGAAAACGGCGGAGTGGTTGAATTTAAAACAAGAAAAACTGGTGAAAAAGAAACATTATCAGTTGAGGAAGCATTAAATAAAATAATAGGAAAATAAGCGATATGATATTCTCTAAATTTGAAAGAATGGTTTCTTCTCGTTATTTAAGGTCCAAAAAAAGAGAAGGGTTTATCTCTGCGATTGCATTTTTATCACTTCTTGGCATTTCGATTGGGGTTGCTGCCTTGATTATTGTGATGTCTGTGATGAATGGTTTTCGTCATGATTTACTTTCAAGAATTTTGGGCTTAAACGGACATATGGGGGTTTATGCAACTCAT
>JAKJEU010000208.1 GCA_022705265.1 Pseudomonadota bacterium
TCTAAGGGAAGCTACTCATATACTTCGAGAATATATGGAGTTGACATTACAGGAAGAAATTTAAGAGAGATTAAAACTCCTGCGAGTGCATCTGATCCTACTTGGTCTCCGTTATTACAATAGTTTATAAGGACATATTATTATGAAAACAATTGGTCTTATAGGTGGTATGAGTTTTGAAAGCACTATAACTTATTATCAAGTTATAAATGAGGTTATTAATCAAAAATTTGGTGGGCTTAGTTCTGCAAAATGTATTTTATATAGTGTAAATTTTCAAGAAATTGAAAAATGTCAAAAGATTGGTGATTGGGCAAAAAGTGCTAAGATTTTATCAGAGGCAGGTTTGGCTTTGCAAAAAGCTGGTGCGGATTTTATTTTGATTTGTACCAATACTATGCATAAAGTTTTTGATGAGGTGCAAGAAAGTATAAATATACCTCTTATTCATATCGCTGATGTTACTTTTAATGAATTAGAAAAAAATAAAATTAAAAAAGTAATCTTGCTTGGAACAAAATATACAATGGAGCAAGATTTCTATAAACAAAGAATAATTAAAAAAGGAATCGATGTAATTGTTCCTGATGAGGTTGAAAGACAAGAAATTAACAGAATTATTTTTGAAGAGCTTTGCAAGGGTGTAATAAAAAAAGATTCCAAAGAATTCTTTTTAAAAGTGATTAAAAGATTAGAGGAAAAAGGGGCTGAAGGTGTTATTTTTGGCTGTACTGAGATTGGTCTTTTGATTAATAAAAATGATGTAAAAACGCTTGTTTTTGACACTGCTTTGATTCATGCAAAAGAGGCTGCGTTGATGTTGATTGAAAATAATTAATGAAATTTGATTGAATCTTTATTTATTTTCTAAAATTTTCTTGAATTACAAAGCATATTTAATTAATATCTTAAATGGTTACTTATATTTTACGGAGAAATAAAATGAAATTACGTTTATTAAGTCTTTTTGCTGCAATAGCTTTGTTAACAGCTTGTGCTGGAACAGAAGACACTGCAATCACATCTTCAGAAAGACAATACCCAGTCGAACAAGCTGGTAGTGTTGAATTCAAAGATTACACAAAAGACAGAGTATTCTTTGCTTATGACAAATCTTCTTTGTCAGAAGAAGCAATCAAAACTTTAAGACTTCAAGTTGAATGGTTAAAAGCAAACCCAGAAGTTAATGTTCAAATTCAAGGACATTGTGACGAAAGAGGAACAAGAGAATACAACTTAGGCTTGGGCGAAAGAAGAGCTAATGTTGTTAAAGAATACTTAGTATCTCGTGGCGTTGCTGCTTCAAGAGTTAGAACAATTTCTTACGGAAAAGAAAAACCAGCAGTATTTGGTGCAAACGAAGCTGCTTGGGCTCAAAACCGTCGTTCAGAAACAGTTATTGCTGAATAATTACTGTTTTGATTTAAGATTTAAAAACACTCCTCGTATTATGCGAGGGGTGTTTTTTATAATTTTATTAATAAAATACACATTAATTATTAATCGATATAGTATTTTTCTTTGACTATATAAGGGTCTATTCGTATAATGTTGAGAGTGTTTTGTTTTTTGGGAAGTTACATGAAAAAAATAATTTTTATTTTATCGTTATTTATATCTTTTAATGCTTATGCACAGTATATAGATGATAGCATAGCAAATAACCAACCAACCGAAGAAGATAAGGTTTTTGAACTTGAACAAAAGTTAAATAAATTAGAAGATAAGTTAGAGCTTTTTTCAAAAGGTTTAATTAAATCAAACGCCCAAGCAAGCAGAAATAGAGGCGAAACAAACTCTCCTGAAATCCTTTTGGATCAAATTCAATTCAGACAAGATAGACTTGAACAAAACATAAAAAATTATGTTAATGAAATTGAAAGACTTAATAATAAAATTGAAATGCTTACAAAAAAGCTTGAAAACCTTAACGAGGATTATAAGGTAAGATTCGATTTAATTGAAAAGTCAAAAGAAGCTGAACCAAAACAAGAAGAAAAACAAACTAAAAAAGAAGATAATTCGGTTATCTTAAATACAATGAATATTGATCCAGATTTGCTTTATAAAGATGCAATGGAATTTATTAAAAAGGGTGAATATTCAAAAGCAGAACAAAATTTCAAAATCATAATATCAAAATTTCCAAAACATGAACTTGCTGGAAATGCGGTTTATTGGCTTGGCGAAACATATTATGTAAGAAGTGATTATGCAAATGCAGTTTCTACTTTTGCTGATGGTGTAAAAAAATATGGGGACAGCCAAAAAGGACCTGACAGCCTTTTGAAACTGGGACTTTCTTTTAAAGCTTTGAAAAAAAATAAAGAAGCATGTACTACTTTTTCATCTCTTCCTGTTAAATATAAAAAAGCATCAAGCGATTTAATTAGTAGAGCAAAAAAAGAAGCATCAGAACTTAAATGCAATGCTAAAAACCAAACTAAAAAATAGGGGAGATTATGAAGAAAGATTTGAATGTTTTATTTGTAAGTAGTGAAGTT